>NZ_BCWL01000119.1 GCF_001592185.1 Bergeriella denitrificans NBRC 102155 | reverse complement strand
AGCGTAGTCGAAGTCACTTTTAACTTTTAAGCAGGCTTCGGCTGCGCTCCGCCACCTGTTGAATTGAAAAAGCCGTCTGAAAATCCGCATATTGCGCGTTTTTCAGACGGCTTTTTTACGTCAACCGGCGTGCCGTCAGGCGGCAGCGGTTTGGGAAAATGTGTAGAAACCTTGAAACCGCCGCATTTGTTTTGCCCCGAAAAATCTGCGGGATGGCCGAGATGCGGGGCGTTTGCGTTTATCCTTTTGGGGTTTGTTTAAAATCATTTTAAATGAACTAAATATCCATCATTTTTTATCGTTACTGCGATGGCTGTTTGCAGGCTGTAAGTGGCAATTTATAAAATCATGCAATATTTCATCTACTTCTAAAGTATTAGATTTCAGCGGGAATGATTTTTAAATTTTGTAAACTTGATTTATATCAAATTATCCGTGTTGAATGGTTCATATAATATAAGTGTTTTGAGTATCTCCGAGGCTGAGACAGTGAGAATCGGTTTGGAAAAGGCAAAAGCTGCGGTTTCGAAGCTGCGGCGGTGGGCGGCTGCGTCGGTAACGGCGTTGTCGCTGTCGGTGCTGTGCCTGCCGGCTTATGCGGAGCGGCTGCCCGAGTTTTTGGGTAAAGTGTCGCCGTCTGAAATTTTTCCGAATGCCGACCGCTACGGCGAGCCTGAGGGCAAGCCTATGGTGGCGCGTGTCTATAAGGGCGACGAGCAGCTCGGCCTGGTGTATATCACCACCGATGTGGTGGGTACGCGCGGTTATTCCAGCAAGCCGATTGATACCATGGTGGCGGTGGCCAACGACGGTACGATTGCGGGCGCGAAGCTGGTGGCGCACAACGAGCCGATTGTGTTAATCGGCATTCCGCAGGAGCGGGTGGATAAGTTTATCAATAATTATATCGGCTTGAATTTTCTGCACAATCCGCTCAAGCCCGGCAGCGCGCCGGCGGACATTATCAGCGGCGCAACGGTTACGCTGATGGTGATTAACGACAGCATCCAGCGTTCGGTTAAAGCCATCGCCCATGATTATAAGCTGGGCACGGATCAGGCCGGCGCGGCCAAGCAGGCGGACGATACGCCGGTGCAGACCCGCCCGCGCCGCATGGTGGATATGCAGAATCAGGGTATTCAGTCTTGGAATGCGCTGCTGGAGCAAAAAGCCGTCGGTAAATTCCACCTGACGGTTGATGAGGTCAATAAGCTGTTTGAGCAAAACGGCAATGCTGCTGCGATTGAGCACGCGGAAAAAGGGCCGGGCGATGATACCTTTATCGATATGTATGTGGCCGTAGTCAGCCAGCCGGCCATCGGTAAAAGCCTTTTGGGCGAAGCGGGCTGGGAAAACCTGCAAAAACGTTTGAAACCCGGCCAGCAGGCTGTGTTGATTGCGGGCGAGGGGCGCTATTCCTGGAAAGGCTCGGGCTATGTGCGCGGCGGGATTTTCGACCGCATCGAGATGATACAGGGCGATACGACTTTCCGCTTTACTGATGCCCAGCACGAGCGTGTGGTTGCCTTGGCGGCCGAGGGTGCGCCGGCGTTTAAGGAAGTATCGTGGTTTGTCATTCCCGAAGACGTGGCATTTGATGCCGCCGAGCCGTGGCGCGTGCAGCTGATGATTCAGCGCGTATTGGGTGTGAATGAAAAGGCTTTTGCGACCGTTGATTTCGATTACGAGCTGCCGCAAGGCTATTATGCGGACAATCCGGATGCCGAACCTGTGGCGGTTACCGTATCTGCGGCGGACGAAGAACCTAAAAAACTCGCCAACCAAACGGCGGGGATTGTAGAAGCCGCAACCGGAGGCAGCGAATCCGGCCAGCTGTGGAAGCAGGTGTGGCAGGCCAAGCAGGGGCAGATTGCCGTGGTCGGTGTGGCGCTGACGGTGTTGCTGCTGGTGTTTTTCTTTCAGGATTGGATTGTGCGCTATGAGAAGTGGTACGACCGTTTCCGCCTGTGTTTCTTAACGTTTACGCTGTTTTATATCGGCTGGTACGCGCAGGCGCAGTTATCGGTTGTGAACACGCTGACGCTGTTTTCCGCCGTATTGACCGAATTTCATTGGGAATTTTTCCTGATGGATCCGCTGGTGTTTATCCTGTGGCTGTTTACCGCGACCACCATGCTGCTGTGGAACAGGGGGACGTTCTGCGGCTGGTTGTGCCCGTTTGGCTCTTTGCAGGAGCTGACCAACCGCATCGCCAAAAAGCTGGGTGTGAAGCAGATTACTGTGCCGCATTTGCTGCATACCCGCCTGAGCGCCATCAAATATGTGATTTTCTTCGGGCTGCTGTCCCTGTCGCTTTACGATTTGGGCATGGCCGAACATTTTGCCGAAATTGAGCCGTTTAAAACCGCGATTATTTTGAAATTCGCCCGAGATTGGTGGTTTGTCGCCTTTGCGGTGGCGCTGCTGTCAGCGGGTCTGTTTATCGAGCGTTTTTTCTGCCGATATCTGTGTCCTTTGGGCGCGGCGATTGCCATTCCGGCGCGTTTCCGCATTTTCGACTGGCTGCGCCGCTACAAAATGTGCGGTAACCCCTGCCAAATCTGTACCCACGAATGCCCGGTGCAGGCGATTGCGCCCGAGGGCGATATTCACCCGAACGAGTGTATCCAATGTTTGCACTGCCAGGTGATGTACCACCACGACAAGCGCTGCCCGCAGGTTGTGGCCACCAATAAGAAAAAGCAGAAGCAGGCCGCCGCCAAAGCCGATCATGAGGCGCAGCAGGCGCAGGTGGTGCATTTCGTCAAACCGCAGCAGGCGGCGGAAAGCCGGATTGCCGTGGAAAAATAATACAGCCCGAAAGCAGGTACGATGCGGCCTGCGGGCAAAAAAGTTTACCGATCCCAAGGGTAGGCCGTCTGAAAACGGCAGGGGCGGCTGAAAGCCCCGAGTTTGCAGAAGCGCATACCGAATTAACCAAGGAGTATGATGATGTCAGACGAAAAATTAGAACAAGCAGGCTTGAGCCGCCGTTCATTCTTAGGTACTGCCGCAGCTTCGGGCGCGGGCATTGCCGGTGCGGGTCTGCTGGGCCTGGCGGGCTGTTCCAAAACCGAGGGCGATAAAGCCGCTTCCGGCGCAGCGCCTGCTGCCAAATCCGAATCCGCTTCCGGCGCGATGACTTCGCACATCGGCCCGGGCGAACTCGACCAATACTACGGCTTCCTCTCCGGCGGCCAATCCGGCGAAATCCGCCTGGTGGGCGTGCCTTCCATGCGCGAACTGATGCGTATCCCCGTGTTCAATATGGACGGCGCAACCGGCTGGGGCCGCACCAATGAAAGCCTGCGTATTTTGAATGAAAACAATACGCCGGAAACCAACAAATTCCTGAAAGACCAAGGCCTGCGCTGCCTGCCCAACGGCGACTTGCACCACCCGCACCTGTCGTTTACCGACGGTACTTACGACGGCCGCTACGCCTACGCCAACGATAAAGCCAACAACCGCGTGTGCCGTATCGACCTGAACGTGATGAAAACCGACAAAATCGTCGATATTCCCAACGTATCCGGCGTACACGGCCTGCGTCCGCAACGCTACCCGAAAACCGGCTACATCTTCGCCAACGGCGAACACATCATTCCGGTAGAAGGCTACGGCACTTGGGAAGACCCGAAAACCTGGAATGCCGTTTATACCGCTATCGACGGCGAGACTATGGACATCGCATGGCAGGTATTGGTGGACGGCAACTTGGACAACGGCGACGCCGACTACCAAGGCAAATACTCGTTCTCAACCTGCTACAACTCCGAGCGCGCGCTGACCGTACAAGGCGCGTCTGCCAACGAGCAGGACTGGGTCGTGGTGTTCAATCTGGCCGCCATCGAAGAAGCTATTAAAAACGGCCAATACAAAGAAGTGAAAGGCGTGAAAATGGTGGACGGCCGCGCCGAAGCCAATTCTCCGTTTACCCGCTACATCCCCGTGCCGAACTCGCCGCACGGCTGTAACGCCTCTCCCGACGGCAAATACATTATGCTCAACGGCAAACTGTCGCCGACCGTAACCGTATTGGATGTCAGCAAACTGGATGATTTGTTTGCCGGCAAAATCCAGCCGCGCGATGTCGTCGTAGCCGAGCCGGAGCTGGGCTTAGGCCCGTTGCATACCGCATTCGACGGCCGCGGCAACGCCTACACCACGCTGTTTATCGACAGCCAAATGTGTAAATGGAATATTGAAAAAGCCATCGAAGCGTATCAAAACAAAGATAAAAAAGTGGAATATATCGTGCAGAAACTCGATGTCCACTACCAACCCGGCCACAACCACTCGACCATGGGCGAAACCAAAGAAGCCGACGGCAAATGGCTGGTGTCTTTGAACAAATTCTCCAAAGACCGCTTCCTGAACGCCGGCCCGCTGAAACCGGAATGCGACCAATTAATCGACATTTCCGGCGACGAAATGAAGCTGGTGCATGACAACCCGACTTTTGCCGAGCCGCACGATATGTGTTTGGTGGCCGCTTCCAAAGTGAATCCGTCCAAAACTTGGGATCGCCAGCGCGATGCCTGGTTCTGGAAAGACGCGGAAGAGCAGGCGCAAAAAGACGGCGTGGATTTGATGAAAGCCGCCAAAGTGGTGCGCGAAGGCAATAAAGTGCGCGTGTATATGACCGCCGTTGCGCCGTCGTTCAGCGTGCCGAACTTTGAAGTGAACCAAGACGACGAAGTGACCGTATATGTCACCAACGTGGAAACCATCGAAGATTTGACCCACGGCTTCACGCTGGAAGGCTACGGCCTGGCGATGGAAATCGGCCCGCAACAAACCTCTTCCATCACCTTCAAAGCCACCCAGCCGGGCGTACACTGGTTCTACTGCCAATGGTTCTGCCACGCGCTGCACATGGAAATGTCCGGCCAGATGATTGTGAAACCGAAGCGTTAATGCTTTGATTGAATCATTTGATATTGTTGGATATAAACAGGCCGTCTGAAAAATCAATGGCTTTTCAGACGGCCTTTATAACAAAGTGGTTTGCACAGTAAAATGCGGCAGATTATTTTGTTATAGAGTTAAATTTTTAAGAAACCGAATTGTGCAGGCTGGGTGCTTTGTAAAAGTGTTTACAGTCCTCAGCCGTCATTCCCGCCTACGCGGGAATGACGGCTCCGGAAAGCCTATTTCGCATCCAACCCATACGCCGTCTGAATATTGAGAGAGCTTATGCCCACATTATTCCGCATTCCCGCATTGTCCTACGCCGCTGCGGCGCTGGCCGCCTGCTGCGTTTTTCAGACGGCATCGGCGGCGGTGATCGGCGTGTCTCCGCAAGACGACGTTCAAGCCGTGATTGCCCGCGCCCAAGCAGGCGATACCCTGCGGTTTGCGCCGGGCGTGTATGAAACCAAAATCCGCATTGACAAACCGCTGACGCTGGAAGGGCCGGCCGACCGCCGCGCCGAAATCCGCGGCGACCGCACAGGGCGCACCATTGCCGTGCACGCGCCCGATGTGGCCATCCGCAACCTGACAGTCAGTAAATCCGGCCTGATTCTGCCCGATATGGACGCGGGCATTTATCTGGAAGAAACCGCCGAGCGTGCCTTGGTGGAGCATAACGATATTCTCGACAATTCCGTCGGCGTCTATATCCACGGCGCACGCGACGCTCTGGTGCGCGCCAACACCATCATCGGCAACGCCGAATTGCGGACCAACGAGCGCGGCAACGGCGTCACGGTATGGAACGCGCCGGGCGCGCAGGTGTCGGACAATGATATTTCCAAAGGCCGCGACGGGATTTTTTCCAATACCAGCAGCCACAATACCTATAAAAACAACCGCTTTACCGATGTGCGCTTCGCCGTGCATTATATGTACACCAACGACAGCGAAGTAAGCGGCAATATCTCCATCGGCAACAACATCGGCTACGCCATGATGTTTTCCGACCGCATCAAAGTGTTCGGCAACATCGCCGTCAACAGCCGCGACCAGGGCATCATGCTCAATTACGTCAACCATTCGGAAATCGCCGACAACATCATTTACCGGGCCGATAAGTGCGTATTTGTGTACAACGCCAATTACAACCGCATACTCGGCAACCATTTCGAGCAATGCGCCATGGGCATCCATTTCACCGCCGCCATCGAAGGCACGGAGCTGAGCGACAATTCCTTTATCAATAACGAAAGCCAGGTCAAATACGTCAGCACCCGCTTTCTCGATTGGGGGGAAGACGGGCGCGGCAATTATTGGAGCGACAACAGCGCGTTTGACTTGGACGGCGACGGCATCGCCGACAGCGCCTACCGCCCCAACGGCATCACCGACCAAATCATCTGGCGCGCCCCCGTCGCCCGCCTGCTGATGAACAGCCCGGCCGTCAGCATCGTCAAATGGGCGCAATCACAGTTTCCCGCCATCCTGCCCGGCGGCGTAACCGACAGCAAGCCGCTGATGAAACCCTATGCCAACAGCGCTATGCCGCGCTATCTGCAGATTAAAGACGAATTACAGCAAATCGCCGAGCGCGAAAAATCGCAATGGGCGGGCGAGGCAAACGATTAGGCCGGCGCATCGACGGAGCAGCCGTAGGACGGGCATCCCTGCCCGTCGCTTTGCCGTAAGGCAAAGAAAAACTCGATTGTTTTATAGTCATTTA
>NZ_BCWL01000118.1 GCF_001592185.1 Bergeriella denitrificans NBRC 102155 | reverse complement strand
GAGTCTGAAAGGCGATACACCTTTTGAGGTCTTGCAGGCTTATTTTTCTCAATCTGTTGTGTAAACAACGCGGTTTTTTCTTACACCTACCCCTCCTGTTGTCAAAGCCGCAATCCCACATTTCATAATAGGCTACCTTTTTTCAGACGGCAATGAATGGACAGCGCAGGCATTGTTTTACCGGTTTATGTAAAGCAGGAATATAGCGCCTTTCAATATATTTCAATCAGCGCTTTACTCAAAACAGCTTCCCAGCAATACGGCCTCTCCTATTTACACAGTGAAACAGACAATAACGACCTGACCTACTTTATCAACTGCCAGCTCAAAATCATCAGCCGCGCCATCAACCGCTTCGTCGGCTACATCTAAATAAAAGCAGCAGGATTGCGCGTTTACCGTGAAAGAAATCATGGCCGATTTTTAAACCAGTGAAAACAACGTCCGCGCCGATTTAGACATCGGCGCATTGACCGAAGCAGACAACACAGGCCGTCTGAAAAATACACATCTACCACACCTTCTCCCGCCTTATCACCCACACCCAAGTGCTGATTTATCAAGACGCTACTCCTTTTACATACACAAACGCATGAAAAAATCTTGCACAATCTGACAAAACCCATGCTTTTCCTGTTAGAATTAATGGATTTTGTTGTACCCGGCACACTCTTTTTGCCGCACGTTCCGCCCGTCCGTCTTTTTCAGACGGCATTTCAGGCAGAAGCAGGCGCGCCGGATACAGTCTGCGTTCGGCTGTGCTTGCTACCGCCGTGATTTTTAACCCCATAAAAAGTAACGCATCTATGATTAAGATAAAAAAAGGCTTAGACCTGCCGATTGCAGGACGACCGGAGCAAACCGTTTACGACGGCCCGGCCATTACCGAAGTCGCGTTGCTTGGCGAAGAATATGTCGGTATGCGCCCTTCCATGAAGGTTAAGGAAGGCGATACCGTCAAAAAAGGCCAAGTATTGTTTGAGGACAAGAAAAACCCGGGCGTGGTGTTTACCGCGCCTGCCGCCGGTACGGTATCCGCCATCAACCGCGGTGAAAAGCGTGTGCTGCAGTCCGTCGTCATCAGCGTCGGCGGCGATGATGAAATCCTGTTCGACCAATACGCGCCGGAAGCCCTTTCTTCCCTGACCGGCGAACAAATCCGCGCCAACCTGATCCGCTCCGGCCTGTGGACGGCTTTCCGCACCCGCCCGTTCAGCAAAACGCCGGCGGCCGATGCCGAGCCTGCGGCGGTTTTCGTCAATGCCATGGACACCAATCCGCTGGCTGCCGACCCTGCGGTCATCATCAAAGAAAGTGCTGCTGATTTTGCCCACGGTCTGCGCGTATTGAGCCGCCTGACAGAGCGCACCGTGCATGTTTGTAAGGCAGCGGGTGCCGATTTGCCGTCCTACGGGGAGGCTGCACACTCTGAAAATGCCGCCAATATTGCCGTGCATGAGTTTTCCGGCCCGCATCCTGCCGGTTTGAGCGGTACGCATATCCATTTCATCGAGCCGGTCGGCTTGAATAAAACCGTTTGGACCATCGGCTATCAAGATGTCATCGCTATCGGCCGCCTGTTTACCACAGGCCGTCTGAATACTGAGCGCGTGATTGCTTTGGGCGGTTCGCAAGTGAAAAAACCGCGCCTGATCCGCACGATTTTGGGCGCGAAAGTCTCCCTGATTACTGCCGGAGAGCTGGTGGAAGCGGACAACCGCGTGATTTCCGGCTCGGTACTGAACGGCGGTATCGCCAAAGACGCACACGATTATTTGGGACGCTACCACAATCAGATTTCCGTCATCGAGGAAGGCCGTGACAAAGAGTTTTTCGGCTGGGTATCGCCGCAGCCCGACAAATTTACGGTTACCCGCACGACGCTGGGGCATTTCCTGAAAAACAAGCTGTTCAATTTCAATACGGCCACTAACGGCGGTGACCGCGCTATGGTTCCCATCGGCACTTACGAGCGCGTGATGCCTTTGGACATCCTGCCTACCCTGCTGCTGCGTGATTTGATTGTCGGCGATTCCGACAGTGCCCAAGCTTTGGGTTGCTTGGAATTGGACGAGGAAGATTTGGCTCTGTGCAGCTTTGTCTGCCCGGGCAAGTACGAATACGGCCCGATGCTGCGCAAAGTGCTGGAAACGATTGAGAAGGAAGGCTGATTATGGGCTTGAAACATTTTTTGGAAAAAATCGAACCGCACTTCCTGCCGGGCGGCAAACATGAAAAATGGTATGCCCTCTATGAGGCGGCCGCGACGATTTTTTACACGCAGGGTACGGTAACGCGCAAGGCGGCGCACGTTCGCGATGCTTTGGATTCCAAGCGGATGATGATTCTGGTGTGGATGGCGCTTTTCCCGGCGATGTTTTACGGTATGTACAACGTCGGCGCGCAGGCGTTTGCCGCGCTGACGCCCGATTTGTTGCAGCACAATATCGCCAACGACTGGCATTATGCGCTGGCCGATGCTTTGGGCATTTCGATGGCGGCGGATGCGGGCTGGATCAGTAAAATGCTGTTCGGCGCGATTTTCTTTGTGCCGATTTATGCGACCGTATTCGTAGTGGGCGGTTTTTGGGAAGTTTTGTTCGCCACCGTCCGCAAACACGAAATCAATGAGGGTTTCTTCGTTACCTCCATTCTGTTTGCGCTGATTGTCCCTCCGACCCTGCCTCTGTGGCAGGCTGCCTTGGGTATTACGTTCGGTGTCGTGGTGGCGAAAGAGGTGTTCGGCGGTACGGGTAAAAACTTTATGAACCCTGCCCTGGCCGGACGCGCTTTCCTGTTTTTCGCTTATCCGGCCAATATCAGCGGCGATACCGTATGGACGGCCGTGGACGGTTTTTCCGGTGCGACTGCCCTGAGCCAATGGGCTGTCGAAGGTGCTGCCGGCCTGAAAAATGTCGCCTCCGGTGAAGCAGTTACTTGGATGGATGCCTTTATCGGCAATATTCCCGGCTCGGTCGGTGAAGTCTCTACGCTGGCTCTGTTGATCGGCGGTGCGATTATCGTATTCGCCCGCATTGCTTCTTGGCGCATTATCGCGGGCGTGATGATCGGCATGATTGCCACGTCCCTGCTGTTTAATGCCATCGGTTCGGACACTAATGCGATGTTCGCCATGCCTTGGTACTGGCATTTGGTTGTGGGCGGCTTTGCCATCGGTATGCTGTTTATGGCAACCGACCCCGTATCCGCTTCTTTCACCAATACCGGCAAATGGTGGTACGGTGCGCTCATCGGTGTGATGTGCGTATTGATCCGCGTGGTCAATCCCGCCTACCCCGAAGGCATGATGTTGGCAATTTTGTTTGCCAACCTGTTTGCTCCGATTTTCGACTACCTTGTGGCTCAAGCGAATATCAAACGCAGAAAGGCTCGCACCAATGGCTAAATTCGATAAAGACAGCTTCAGCGGCACGCTGATTATGGTAGTGGCCGTCAGCTTGGTTTGCTCGGTGATTGTCGCCGGTGCGGCCGTCGGCCTGAAGCCTACCCAGGACGAGCAGAAGCTGCTCGACAAGCAACGTAATATTCTGAGTGTGGCCGGTCTGCTCGACCCGGCTACCGATGTGAAGAAAGTCTATGCCGAACGCATTGAGCCGCGCGTAGTCGATCTGGCTACCGGCGATTATGTGGATGCACCCGATTTTGATGCCGCCGCTGCGGCAAAAGATCCGGCGCAGAGCGTGCAAATCAATCCGGAAGACGACTTCGCTTCTCTGAAAGTCCGTGCCAAATATTCCGATGTTTATTTGGTTAAAGACGAAAACGGCCAAATCGGCCAAATCATCCTGCCGATGCACGGTACCGGCCTGTGGTCCGTCATCTACGCTTTTGTGGCGGTACAGCCCGACGGCAACACGCTCAACGGCCTGACCTACTACCAACAAGGTGAAACCGCCGGCTTGGGCGGCGAAATCGCCAATCCGCTGTGGCAGCAGAAATTCGTCGGCAAAAAGCTGTTTGACGACGAAGGCAAGCTGGCCATCCATGTAGGCAAAGGCGCTTCCGCCGATAAAGAGCACGGCGTCGACGGCTTGTCCGGTGCTTCCCTGACCACCAAAGGCGTACACGGCTCGTTCCAATACTGGTTCGGCCAAAACGGTTTCGGCCCGTATCTGGCCAAATTGAAAACAGAAGGAGCGAAATAATGGCTGACACCAAACGCTTGAAACATTTAATGTTTTCACCCTTTATCGCCAACAACCCGATTGCCTTGCAGGTATTGGGCGTGTGTTCGGCACTGGCTGTGACCACCAAACTGGAAACCGCCGTTGTGATGGGCTTGTCGGTAAGCTTGGTAACAGGCTTCTCCAGCTTCTTCATTTCCATCATCCGCAACTACATCCCCAACAGTATCCGCATTATCGTGCAGATGGCCATTATCGCCTCACTGGTGACCTTGGTGGACCAAGTATTGCAGGCTTATGCCTACGAGCTTTCCAAACAGCTTTCCGTATTCGTCGGCCTGATTATCACCAACTGTATCGTGATGGGCCGCGCCGAAGCCTTCGCCATGAAAGAGCCTCCGCTGGAAAGTCTGGTTGACGGCTTGGGTCAGGGTGCGGGCTACGGCATGATTCTGATTATCGTCGCCACCGTCCGCGAATTAATCGGATCGGGCAAACTGTTCGGCTACACCATCTTCCAAACCGTCCAAGACGGCGGCTGGTACCAAGCCAACGGCCTTTTCCTGCTCGCACCGAGCGCGTTCTTCATCATCGGCTTCTTGGTATGGGCACTGCGTACTTGGAAACCTGAGCAAGCGGAGCAATAAACATGGAACATTACTTAAGCCTGTTTGTAAAATCCATTTTCATCGAAAACATGGCACTCTCCTTCTTCCTGGGGATGTGTACGTTTTTGGCGGTTTCCAAAAAAATCTCCACCGCCTTCGGTTTGGGCGTGGCCGTGACCGTCGTATTGGGCTTGGCCGTACCGGCTAACCAAGTCGTGTACTCGCTGCTGAAAGACGGCGCGCTCGTACCCGGCATCGATTTGACCTTCCTGCGTTTCATCATCTTCATCGGCGTGATTGCCGCACTGGTGCAGATTTTGGAAATGATTTTGGACAAATTCTTCCCCGCCCTCTATAACGCACTCGGCATCTTCCTGCCGCTGATTACCGTAAACTGCGCGATTTTCGGTGCCGTATCCTTTATGGCGCAGCGCGAATACAACTTCAGCGAATCCGTCGTTTACGGCTTCGGCGCAGGCTTGGGCTGGATGTTGGCCATCGTCGCACTGGCCGGCATTACCGAGAAAATGAAATATTCCGATACCCCAAAAGGCCTCAAAGGCCTGGGCATCACCTTTATTTCAGGCGGCCTGATGGCACTGGCCTTTATGTCGTTCTCCGGCATCCAGTTATAAGGAACCCACCATGGAAATTATCTTAGGTATCGTGATGTTTACCGGCATCATCTTGGTTTTGGCACTCCTGATTCTGTTTGCCAAATCCAAGCTGGTGAACGAGGGCGACATCACCATCAAAATCAACGGTGAAAAAGACATCACCATGCCCGCAGGCGGCAAGCTCCTGGGCGCGCTCGCCGGACAAGGCATCTTCGTACCCTCCGCCTGCGGCGGCGGCGGCTCCTGCGGCCAATGCCGCGTCGTTGTCAAAAGCGGCGGCGGCGACATCCTGCCGACCGAGCTTTCCCACATCAGCAAACGCGAAGCCAAAGAAGGCTGCCGCCTTTCCTGCCAAGTCAACGTCAAAACCGACATGGATATCGAAGTGCCGGAAGAAGTGTTCGGCGTGAAAAAATGGGAATGCACCGTTATCTCCAACGACAACAAAGCCACCTTCATTAAAGAACTCAAGCTGGCCATTCCCGAAGGCGAAGAAGTCCCCTTCCGCGCCGGCGGCTACATCCAAATCGACGCCCCAGCACACACC
Organism: Bergeriella denitrificans NBRC 102155; assembly: GCF_001592185.1. Classification (GTDB taxonomy): domain Bacteria; phylum Pseudomonadota; class Gammaproteobacteria; order Burkholderiales; family Neisseriaceae; genus Neisseria; species Neisseria denitrificans. The sequence continues at coordinate 771 of NZ_BCWL01000118.1, read as the reverse complement.
GTGGCTTACAAAGACTTCGACATCCCCAAGGAATACCACGAAGATTGGGACAAATTCGATTTATGGCGTTACGTTTCCAAGGTTGACGAACCGATTTTGCGTGCCTACTCCATGGCCTCCTACCCCGAAGAAAAAGGCATCATCATGCTGAACGTGCGCATCGCCACCCCGCCGCCGCGCCAGCCTGACGTACCTCCCGGCCAAATGTCTTCCTACATCTGGTCTCTGAAAGCAGGCGACAAAGTCACCATTTCCGGCCCCTTCGGCGAATTCTTTGCCAAAGACACCGACGCCGAAATGGTATTCGTTGGCGGCGGCGCCGGCATGGCACCGATGCGCTCGCACATTTTCGACCAGCTCAAACGCCTGAAATCCAAACGTAAAATTTCCTTCTGGTACGGCGCACGTTCCAAACGCGAAATGTTCTACGTTGAAGACTTCGACGGCCTGGCTGCCGAAAACGACAACTTCGAATGGCACGTCGCCCTCTCCGATCCGTTGCCGGAAGACGATTGGGACGGCTACACAGGCTTCATCCACAACGTGCTGTATGAGAACTACCTCAAAAACCACGAAGCCCCCGAAGATTGCGAATTCTACATGTGCGGCCCACCGGTCATGAACCAAGCCGTCATCAAAATGCTCAAAGACCTGGGCGTAGAAGACGAAAACATCCTGCTGGACGATTTCGGCGGTTAATCCAACCTACCCTAATCTCATCCAAATCAAAGAGGAGCGCCATCGGCAGCTCCTCTTTTTGATTAGGCAGTT
>NZ_BCWL01000117.1 GCF_001592185.1 Bergeriella denitrificans NBRC 102155 | reverse complement strand
CTGTCGGGCAAAAGTGCCCGACCTACCGCTGCTGCGCTCAGCCGCCTGAAGCATTGATATAGCCGTCTGAAAAATCTACATTTTTCAGACGGCTTTTCATTTGCCCACAGCGCGCGGCGGACAGGCTGTTGTGTACTTTGTCTGCTTTGTCGTGCGGTTACGCGGCTGCGAAACCGCGCGGCGTTAGGCCGCCAGCAGGCGTTTGAGTTTTTTCAGTTCTGCCCAGGCTTGGGCTTTGAGCTGCGGCTGGCGCAGCAGGCGGGCGGGGTGGGGGATGATGAAATAGGGGGTGTCGCCGCACAATTGCTGCAGCGTTTTCGCCTGCTGCGGCGCTTCGAAAAACTGCCCTAAAAACAATACGGCGCGGGCGCGGGTGGCGGCCAATTCCTGCTGCATCTGCGGCAGGGCGGCGGCGATTTGGGCGGCATCGGGCGTGGGGGTGAATACGGGCGCGGATTTGACCCAGCAGGTTTTGTGCGCCTGTTGCGGCTGCAGGCCGACGGCGGCCAGCATATTGTCGAGCAGCGTGCCGACGCTGCCGCTGAAAAGCTGCCCGGCCAAGCCGTCTTCGGTGGCGGGGCAAATGCTGGCAACCATGATTTCAGACGGCCTGATGTCGGTATGCCAGCTGGTGTGCAGGCTTTCGGCTAAGGCCGCGCGTGCGCTGTCTGCGGCTTCTGCCTGCCGTGCGGCGGCTTGGGGCGTGGCGGCTTGGGCGGGGCTTTTTTTATGCGCGGCAGCAGCCTGCACGGCGGCCAGACGCGATGCAGTGGCTTCGGCTGCGGGTGCTGGTGCGGCGGCGGATTGGACGGCGCGGGCAACGGGCTTGAGCGCGGCTTCGGGCTTGAGCGCGGCTTCGGGCTGCGGCGCGGGGTTTGGCACCTGCTGCGGGCGGAACACGGCGTTTCGGTTCAGCCACATCGGGCCCAGCCCCAGGGCTTCGTGCAGGTGGAGGTAGCGGCTGCTTAACATGATTGCTCCATCAAAACGGCATCTTCGCGCCCGCCGTCGGGCAGGGTGTAATAGGCGGTGCGGCGGCCGCATGGTTGGAAACCGTATTTGCGGTACAGCGCCTGCGCGGCTTCGTTGCCGGCGCGTACTTCTAAAAACAGCCGGGTGCAGGCTTCATCGGCGGCGGCCTGCTGCCAGTATTCGAGCAGGCCGGAGGCGATGCCGCGGCGGCGGTATTCGGGCGCGGTGGCCAGCAGGTGCAGCTCCGATTCGCCGCACACGCTCTGCCAAACAATCAAGCCGCACAGGCCGTCTGAATATTCGGCCAGAAAAACGCGCTCGAAGCGGCCGTCTAAGGCGGCGGCAAACTGCGCGGCCGACCACGGCGACGGGTTGCAGCGGGCATCCAGTGCGGCCAGGGCGGCGCAGTCGGTAGCTTGGGCGGGGCGGATGTTCATCGCGGCGCTTTCTGTTCGGCCTGCTCTTTGGCCGTCAGGGCGACTTTGTCGCGCACATACAGCAGCTCGGCCTGCGCGGCGGGTGCAGCGGGATAGCGGCCGCTCAAGGCCAGCGTCAGATAATCGGCGGCAGTGGGCATATCGGCGCATCCGTCAAACGGCGGCTTGTCGGCCAGCGCAAAAGCGTTGCCGATGCCGTCTGAAAATGCCGCGCCGTCGGGCAGGGCGATGTCGGCCGCCGCGCCGACGCGGTAGGGGGTCAAGCGGCGGTGGGCGGCGGTGTCGAACCAGGCGTAAAACACTTCGTCCATGCGGGCATCGGTGGCGGCCAACACGCCGCTGCGGCCGGGGCGCAGGTAGGCGGCGGCGTCCAGGCAGGGAATGCCGACCAGCGGCGTGGCAAACGGCGCGGCCAACCCCTGCGCCACGCCGGTGCCGATACGCAGGCCGGTAAACGCGCCCGGCCCTTGGGCATAGACAATCGCGCCCAAATCGGCGGCGCCGACGCCCGCTTCGGCAAACAGGGCGCGGATATGCGGCAGAATCAGCGCAGATTGGCGCGTGCCCGCTTCGCTGTGGTGCAGCAGGGTTTGCCCGTCGGCGCGCAGGGCGAGGGACAGGCTGGATGTGCTGGTGTCGATGGCTAATATCGGTCGGTCGGTTTGAAAGGACATGGCGTTTTCTTTATATATTTTTCAGACGGCCTCAGCGCGTGTTCGGCCATATGCGGCAAAACCTGATTATAGCGGCTGGCACACCGCTGCGGGGAAATCCGCTGCGGGTATGCTCAGGCGGGCTGTTCAGACGGCTTTCGGGTATTGCGGCCGTCTGAAAACGGCGCGGCTCAGGCGGGCGGTGCGTAGTTGGTAATCAGCACTTCGGTGGACACGGATTGCCGCTCTTTGCGCTGGTAATTGCTGTTGGCATAGTTTTTGTCGAGAAAATGGCAGCGGTAGCCGCGTGCGCCCAGCCATTCGGCCAGCAGGGTGTTTTCCCGGTTTTTGGCCTGCAATACGTTGGACAGGGCGAATTTCAGGCCGTGCGCGTGGCAGCGGTCGAGAAAATCCAGCAAGTCCCGCTCGTCCTGCTCCGTCCAACCGCCTTGCTCGTTGTAGCCGGCCAGCGTAATCAGATAGGGCGGGTCGCAGTAAACCAGCGTGTCCGGCGGTAGGGCGGATAAATCGATGCGGCGGAAGTCGTCGGTGCGGAATACGGCGTCGATTTCGCCCAGGCGCGCGCAGAAGCGTTGGAGTTTTTCCTGCATGCGGACATTGAAATCGCGCTTGCCCACGGGCAGGTTGAATTCGCCTTGGCGGTTGAAGCGGATTTGGTTGTTGAAGGAAAAAATCACCAGCGCGTAAAGCAGCGCAGTGTCGCGGCTTTCGTTGTAGGCGCGGCGCAGTGCCAAAAAGGCTTCTTTGTTGCGGCTGCCCAAGCCTTTACTGCTGTCGCAACCGTAGTGGGCGTAGCCGTGGCGGGCGGAATCGCTCAGGCCGAAACGCTCGATGGCGGAAAACACGCCGGCGGCGATGTCGTCGGCGGGGTGCTGCCGCAGATAGTCGAGCAGCGCAATCAGCTCGGCGTTTTTATCGTTAAAGATGACTGTGTCTGCCCGGGCGTTGATGCCGACATTACCGCCGCCGCAGAATAAATCCAGAAAGCAGGCGGAGGGCGGCAAGAGCGGCATGATTTGGTTTAAGAGCTTGTATTTGCCGCCGATGTAGTTGAGCGGGCTGGCGATAAAAGACATGGCGGGTCGTTTCGTAAGGCAATAAAGGCATATTTTACGCGAAAACCGATTATGTGCGGAAATGCGCGGTCGGCTCAATCCAGCCATGCGGCCTGTGCGACAGGCGTATCCAATGCTTGGTTGTTCAAACGCTGCAAGGCCGTCTGAAAATCGCGGAAATCCACGGTTTCCGAACCGAAGCGGCGCAGGTGGTCGGTATCCTGCTGGCAGTCGATTAATTCGATGCCGCATCCGGCCAGATAGGGCACGGCGCGGGCGAAAGCGGTTTTGGAAGCGTCGGGCCGGCGGGCAAACATGGATTCGCCGTAAAACACGCGCCCGATTTGCACGCCGTAAAAGCCGCCGGCCAATATGTCCCCGTCCGGCGAGGGCAGCCAGCATTCAAAGGAATGCGCGTAGCCCAAGCGGTGTAGCGCGGTATAGGCCGTCTGAAATTCAGGCGCAATCCACGAGCCGTCCTGCCCGGGGCGCGGCACGGCGGCGCAGGCGGCAACCACGTCGGCAAAAGCGCGGTTGACGCTGACGCGGTAAGGCGTGCGGCGCAGGGTTTTGGCGAGCGAGCGGCCGATGTGCAGCTTTTCGGGGTGGAGCACGGTGCGCGGTGCGGTGGCAAACCAATAAATATAACCCTGATGGCTGTACCAAGGGAAAATGCCGGCGCGGTAGGCGGAAAGCAGCCGCTGCGTGTCCATATCGGCGCTGACGCCGACCAGGCCGTCGCATTCGGCCAACGCGTAGGCGGGGTCGGGAAAACGGTAGTCGCCGGGCGGCAGGAAGGGAATGTTCATAAAGGGCGGGAAAGAGGGTTAACTCATCGGGCGGTTGTGTTTGGGTGCAAACAGCTATGGCGCCGCCGATGCTGTCGATTTTTTATTGGAATTCACGATAATTTTACCATAGCGGGCGGCAGGCGGCTTTGTGCGGATAAGGCTTTCGGGTAGAATAAGGCTTTTGTTTACGGGCTGGGCGAATATGTCTGCACCTTCTTCCAAAATACCTTATCTGCTGCTGGCGGTTGCGGCGGTGGCGCTCGACCAAATCAGCAAGCTGGCGGTGCTGGCGACGTTTCGGGATTACGAACGCGTCAATATTATTCCGTCGTTTTTCGATTTGACGCTGGTGTACAACCCCGGCGCGGCGTTCAGCTTTCTGGCCGACCAGGGCGGCTGGCAGAAATATTTTTTCCTCGGCCTGGCCGTGGTCATCAGCGTGTATCTGTGGCGCTCGATTGCACGCGGTGATTTCGCACGCTGGGGCAAAATCGGCGCGGCCATGATTATCGGCGGCGCCATCGGCAATGTGATTGACCGCTTGGCTTACGGCCATGTGGTGGATTTTCTGCTGTTTTACTGGCAGGATTGGTATTACCCCGCCTTCAATATCGCCGACAGCTTTATCTGCGTGGGCGCGGTATTGCTGGTGATTGACGGTTTTACCCACAAAAAAGACGCGCAGGCGAAAAAGGCCGTCTGAAAACGGGCGGCTGCCGCTGCCATTTTCCGTACACACACTGAATCTGAATATGAACGAAAAAACCATCATTCTCGCCAATCCGCGCGGCTTCTGCGCGGGTGTGGACCGCGCCATCAGCATCGTCGAGCGCGCGCTGGAAGAATTCGGCGCGCCGATTTATGTGCGCCACGAAGTCGTACACAATAAATTTGTGGTGGATAACCTGCGCGACAAAGGCGCGGTATTCATTGAAGAGCTGTCGGAAGTGCCGCCCGGCGCCACGCTGGTGTATTCGGCGCACGGCGTCTCCAAGGCAGTGCAGGCCGAAGCCGCCGAGCGCGGGTTTCGCGTGTTCGACGCCACCTGCCCGCTGGTGACGAAAGTGCATAAAGAAGTCGCCCGCCTCAACGAGCAGGGCTACCAAATCATCATGATCGGCCATAAAGGCCATGTGGAAGTGGAAGGCACGATGGGGCAGCTGCCGCCGGGGCAGATGCTGCTGGTGGAAGTGGTGGAAGACGTGGCCGCGCTGCAAGTGAACAATCCCGACAAGCTGGCGTATGTGAGCCAAACCACGCTCTCGGTGGACGAAACCAAAGACATCATCGAAGCCCTGAACGCGCGTTTCCCCAATATCCGCAATCCGCACAAAGAAGACATCTGCTACGCCACCACCAACCGCCAAACTGCCGTGAAAGCGTTGGCGGAGGAGTGTGACATCGTGATTGTGGTCGGCTCGCCCAATTCGTCCAACAGCAACCGCCTGCGCGAAGTCGCCGCGCTGCGCGGCGTGGATGCCTATATGGTGGACAACGCGGGCTATCTGCAACAAGCGTGGTTTGCCGGCAAGCAGAAAGTCGGCGTGACCGCCGGTGCGTCTGCCCCAGAAGTATTGGTGCAGGAAGTGTTGCAGACCATTCAGGGCTGGGGACACGAAACCATACGCGAAGGTGCGGGTGTGGAAGAAAGCATTGTGTTTGTGCTGCCGAAAGAATTGCGCCGCGAGGGCGAAAACAAGCAGGAATTGAAAAAAGGCTGAGGCCGGTGAAATAAACGGTTTGCAGCAAAAAGGCCGTCTGAAAATCCGCACAGATTTTCAGACGGCTTTTTTTATCGTGTCGAACGTTTCATCCGCATCTTCAACGCACCGTCGGCCAGCATCACGCACAAGCCCGCCCAAATCAGCCCGTAGCTCCACAGCGCGCCCGCTTCGGGCTGCTCGCCCAGCCACAGCAGCGAAACGGCAAACAGCAAAACCGGCTCCAAATAGCTCAACATTCCGAACAGCGTGACCGGCAGCAGCGCGTTGGCCTGCAAATTCAAATACATCGCCACTGCGCTGTTGAGCCCCAGCAAGGCGACAAACCACCACAGCGATGGTTGCGCCGCCAGCAGCGTCAGGCTGTCGGATACCGTCAGCAGATAAACCAGCATACAGGGCGCGATAACGGCTAAATCCAGCAGCAGCCCGATTAAAGACGGCACGCCCGCTTTGCGCCGCAGCAGGTAATACACCGGATAAGTGCCGAACACCCACACCGTCGCCCACGAAAACGCCCCCGTGCGCCACAGCTCCGCCGCCACGCCCAAACAGGCCAGCCCGACCGCCGCTTTCTGCAGCGCGTTCAAACGGTCGCCGAACCACAGCCGCCCCGCCAGCATCATGGCCAGCGGAAACAGGAAATAGCCCATCGCCACGTTCAAACCTTCGCCGTTCACCGGCGCCCACATAAACAGCCACAGCTGGCTCGCCAGTATCGGCGTGGTCAGCCACACCGTCATCCGCAGCTTGCCGTCTGCCCGCATCGTGCGCAGAAAATTCCATACCTGCCGCCAACCGCCCGTCAGGCCGATCAGTCCGCACAAAGCCAGCAGCATGGAAACCATGCGCCAGGCGAAAATATCCGTGCCGCCCATAGGCTGCATCCAGCCGCCGTAGAGAAACAAAACGGCAAACAGGGCATTGGAAAGAACGGCGGCGGATACGCCTTTGGCGGTAGCGGACATTTCAGACGGCCTTTGCGGATAACTGAGATAACGGGATTATTTTAAAGAAAAGCGGTGAAATAATTTCTCATTTTTATACGATTAATGGTTTTTATTTTTCATAAAACAGCATTTTGTTTTATGATA
>NZ_BCWL01000116.1 GCF_001592185.1 Bergeriella denitrificans NBRC 102155 | reverse complement strand
CAGATAGTACGGCAAGGCGAGCCAATGCCGTAGCAGGATTTAAGTTCTACGACTATAGCCCGAGTTTACGCACGTCCCGCTTGGAACTTCATCTTACCCACCTCTGCAAAACAGCAACAAAAAATGGCGAAAGACAGCCAAACCCCGCCCCGCCAATTGTAAATGCCTATAACATTTTTAAAAACAACTTGACCTATTACAACAGATTACGTAAAGTAAGCAACGATATGTAAAAATTGGCATGACCAATTTACATCCAGCCGTATCCCGACCCGTCGGAGCGGCTTATCCGCTTTTCAGACGGCCTTTTGCCAAAGCCGCCTGTTTGATTATAAAAAACACAAGGATTTGTTGTATGGCTTTGTTCCTCAGCATTTTCCCCATCGTGCTGCTGATTTGGCTGATGGTGAAAAAAAACAGTATGCCCTCTTACATTGCGCTGCCGATTACCGCAGTGCTGATCTACATCATTAAAATCGCCTATTTCGGCGACGACTTCATGCTGCTCAATGCTACGGCCGCTTCCGGCCTGGTATCGACGCTCACGCCGATTACCGTGATTTTCGGCGCGATTATGTTCAACCGCATGATGGAAACCACCGGCTGTATCGACATCATCCGCAAATGGCTGGCCACCATCAGCCCCAACCCTGTGGCGCAGCTGATGATTATCGGCTGGGCATTTGCCTTTATGATTGAGGGCGCATCCGGCTTCGGTACGCCTGCCGCGATTGCCGCGCCAATTCTGATGAGCTTGGGCTACAATCCGCTGAAAGTGGCGATTTTCACGCTGGTGATGAACTCCGTACCCGTCTCTTTCGGCGCGGTCGGTACACCGACATGGTTCGGCTTCGCCCCGCTGGATTTGGCGCAGGCCGACATTCTGGCCATCGGCAGACAAACCGGTATCATGCACTTCTTTGCCGGCTTGGTTGTGCCCGTTATCGGCCTGAGCTTCATCGTACCGTGGGCCGAAATCAAGAAAAACATCGCTTTCGTTTACATCAGCATCTTGGCCTGTACCATTCCTTACGTGGCCTTGGCGATGGTCAACGAAGAGTTCCCGTCTCTGGTAGCGGGCGCCATCGGTCTGATGATTTCCGTATTCGCCGCCAACCACGGCTGGGGCTTGAGCAAAGACCATGCTAAAGATCCGAACGCGGAAAAAGTGCCTTTTGCCCAAGTGGCCAAAGCGCTGGCGCCGCTGGGTATGCTGATTGGTATGCTGGTCGTGACCCGCATCAAGCAGCTGGGTCTGAAAGGCATGCTGACCAGCAGCGAGCCGTGGTTCAGCTTCTCCCTGCCTGGCTTGAGCGACATCACCGTGACCCAATCGCTGACCGTCGTATTTGCCAATATTTTCGGCGAAGCCGTATCCGAGAAATACCAAACCCTGTATGTACCCGCGTGGATTCCGTTCGTATTGACCGTATGGATCTGCATCATTCTGTACAAAACCAAATTCGACGATGCCTGGAAATTCTACGTGGCCACCTTCAAGCAAACCCAAAAACCGCTGCTGGCTCTGATGGGTGCGCTGATTATGGTTAAACTGATGATGGTCGGCGGCGACGGCTCCATGGTGAAAATCATCGGTACGGAATTTGCCGCTATGGTCGGCGACAAGTGGATTTACTTCTCGCCCTACCTGGGTGCGATCGGTGCCTTCTTCTCCGGCTCCAATACCGTATCCAACCTGACCTTCGGCGCGATCCAACAACAAATCGCCATCGATACCGGCCTGTCCGTTACCCTGATTCTGGCGCTGCAATCCGTCGGCGGCGCGATGGGCAACATGGTCTGCATCAACAACATCATCGCCGTCTGCTCCGTATTGGGCGTAGAAAAAGCAGAAGGCGCGATTATCAAGAAAACCGTCATTCCGATGGCGATTTACGGTGTGATTGCCGTTGTCGTTGCCTTGGTTCTGTTTATGTAATGCCACAGCCAAAAAAGCCGTCTGAATTTTTCAGACGGCTTTTTCTTTGCCTCATGCCGAAACCGAAGCGCATCAATGCTATAATCACCACCTGATATCCCATACGCCCTATTCCTATGCACACCAACCAAGAGCCGCAGCGCCTTTCCAAGCGCATGGCACAGCTGGGACTTTGCTCCCGCCGCGAAGCCGACAGCTATATCGAACAAGGCTGGGTCACCGTCAATGGCCAAACCGCCGTGCTCGGCCAGAAAGTCACCGAATCCGACCGCATCGACCTGCACAAGCAGGCGCACGAGCAGCAGGCCGCGCGCGTGACCATTCTGCTCAACAAACCCGTCGGCTACGTCAGCGCGCAGGCCGAAAAAGGTTATCAGTCCGCCGCCGAGCTGATTACCCCCGAAAACCGCTGGGAAGGCGACGACAGCCGCATCGCCTATTCCCCCAAACACCGCTTCGGCCTCGCTCCCGCCGGCCGCCTCGACATCGACTCCGTCGGCCTGCTCGTGCTCACCCAAGACGGCCGCATTGCCAAGCAGCTGATCGGCGAACACAGCAGCAGCGAAAAAGAATACCTTGTGCGCGTGCGCGGCAAGCTCGACGACAAAGGCCTCGCCCTGCTCAACCACGGCCTGAGCCTGGACGGCGAAAAGCTGCGCCCCGCCCAAGTCAGCTGGCAAAACGAAGACCAGCTGCGCTTTATTCTCAAGCAGGGTAAAAAACGCCAAATCCGCCGCATGTGCGAGCTGGTCGGCCTGCGCGTGGTCGGTCTCAAGCGCATCCGCATGGGCAAAGTCAAACTCGGCAAACTGCCGCCCGGCAAATGGCGCTACCTGAAAGCGGGCGAATCGTTTTAAAATTCATGAAACCCTTTCCCAAACCGCCCGCGCAGCCCGATTACAAACACTTTCATCAAACATAAATAAACGAAAAATCAAATATTTATTAAACCATTTAAAATATTAACTAAAATTAACATCAAGATTGCCAGAACTATGTATAATCTAAATCGTCTGAGTAAGACTCGTCCGCAAGGATGAGTAGTGAGTAAGACGTTTTCCCCGTAATGTGTTTGGCCATCTATACTTTCCCCTTTGTATAGATGGTTTTTTTTATCGTCATTTCCATTGAAACGACGATACCGCTCAAACACTTCTCCCGCCGGATACCGGCCACGATTTTCAGGTACACCCCGCAATGGATACATTTATTGCCCTTTTCAGCAGCATCATCGACTTTATTCTCCATATCGACCAGCATCTGAGCACCCTGTCCGCCCAATACGGCGTGTGGATTTACGCCATTCTGTTTCTGATTGTATTCTGCGAAACCGGCCTAGTCGTAACCCCCTTTCTGCCGGGCGACTCCCTGCTCTTTGCCGCCGGCGGCATCGCCGCGCTGGGCAGCATGAACATCCACCTGATGGTGCTGCTGCTGCTGATCGCCGCCATCATCGGCGATGCGGTCAACTTCGCCATCGGCAAATATTTCGGCGAAAAACTCTTTGCCAATCCCGATTCCAAAATCTTCCGCCGCGCCTATTTGGACAAAACCCACGCCTTCTACGAAAAACACGGCGGCAAAACCATCATCATCGCCCGCTTCGTGCCCATCGTACGCACCTTTGCCCCCTTTGTTGCCGGCATGGGCCACATGGACTACCGCAAATTCATCCGCTACAACATCATCGGCGCCGTTGCCTGGGTGGTGCTGTTTTCCTACGCAGGTTATTTCTTTGCCAATATTCCTGCGGTAAAAAACAATCTGGGGCTGGTGCTGCTGGCGATTATCGTCATTTCCGTCTTGCCCGCCGTTATCGAAATCATCCGCGCCCGCCGCAGCGCAGATAAGCAGGCATAAGGTTTTGCCAAATCAAAAAGGCCGTCTGAAAATCGTGATTTTCAGACGGCCTTTTTACTCCCAGAGCAATAAATAATAAATTTTCAGACGGCCTTTTGAGTGGCATCGCAGCTTATTTTGACAAAATAAATTTTGAACTTCTCAGCCGTCTGAAAACAAGGCTATTCAGCCACACCACAATACGCATTTACCCCGTTCAAACCCGCCCCTTCTCCCGCTCTGCCAACTGCTCCGCTTCAAACCTCTGCAACACCCCGGCCACTTCATCAGCCTCTTTCAGCGTACGCACGCGCTCAAACAGCGTCTGCGCCTGCGGATAGGCTTTTTTCATCATACCCAACCATTGTTTCAAACGCGCAACGGGGTATTTGTTGCCCGCCTCTTTTGCCAAGCACAAATCGAAAAACAGGCGTATCCAGCCCGCAATTTCGGCGAAATCCGCTTCATTAACCGCTTCCCCGCGCCCGTATTGCTTAATCTGCCGCGCCAAATCGGGGCGGATGACCGCGCCGCGCCCCAGCATCACGCTGTCGCATCCGCTGACTGCACGGATATCCAGATAATCCTGCAACGTAAACACATCGCCGTTGGCGGTTACCGGTATCGCCACCGCATCGCGGATTTTGCGTACCCATTCCCAATGCGCGGGCGGCTCGTAGCCCTCTACTTTCGTACGCGCGTGTACCGTCAACCCGCAGGCGCCGCCTTCGGCAATCGCCGCCGCGCATTCCAACGCCCGGCTTTTGTCTTCAAAACCCAGACGCATTTTGCCCGTCAGCGGGATATGCTCGGGCAGGCGATTGCGCAGCGTTTTCACGATATGGAAAATCAGCTCCGGCTCTTTGAGCAGCACCGCGCCGCCTTTGTGCTTGTTTACCGTCGGCGCGGGGCAGCCGAAATTCAAATCGATTTTGTCCGCACCGAAACGCACCGCTTCCAGCGCATTCACCGCCATATTATCGGCATCGCTGCCCAAAAGCTGCACGGTGCAGGGCGTGCCGGCAAAGGTGCGGTTGCCCTGCGCGATTTCCGGCACGTGCTTGAGCCAAGTCTGGCGCGAGTGCACCGTATGCGTGATGCGCACAAATTCGCTCACGCATTCGTCGTAGCCGCCGATGCGGGTCAACAGATCCCGCATCACATCATCGCAAAGCCCCTGCATGGGCGCCAATATCAAACGCATGGTTTCAAGGCCGTCTGAAAAATGAAATGCGTATTGTAGCGGGATATCGGGTAAAATACAGCAAATCGTGTTTTCAGACGGCCTACGCCGCCCACTCCAACCCGAAAGTTGTGATTATGTCCACTTTGTCCGTATTGATTCTGGCGAGAAACGAAGAACGAAACATCAGCGACTGCATCGGCAGCGTTGCCTTTGCCGATGAAATCATCGTGATTGACGATTTCAGCACCGACCGCACCCGCCAACTGGCCGAAGAAGCCGGCGCGCGCGTTATCCAACGCAGCATGAGCGGCGATTGGGGCGGCCAGCAAACCTTTGCCGTGGAGCAGGCGCGCTGCGAATGGATTTTGTTTTTGGATGCCGACGAGCGCATTTCGCCCGAGCTGGCCGAAGAAATCAAAACCACCCTGAAATACGGCCAACCCGCCGCCTACTGGATTCAGCGGCACAACCGCTTCCATCACAACCGCGCCACACACGGCACGCTGCGCCCCGATTTCGTCTGCCGCCTGATGCCCGCCGCCGGTGTGACGGTTGAAGGCTACGTCCACCCCGCCATACTCCACCCCTATCAGGATAAAAAACTCCGCCACCCGATGTACCACTACACCTACGACAACTGGGATCAGTATTTCGGCAAATTCAACCACTACACCAAGCTCTCGGCCGAAAAATACCGCAAAGCGGGCAAATCCGTCAGCTTCACCAAAGACATCCTGCTGCGCCCCATTTGGGCGTTTATCAAAGTCTATATTTTCGACAAAGGCTTTTTAGACGGCAAAATCGGCTGGATTTTCGCCGTCAACCACTATTTCTACACCATGACCAAATACGTCCGCCTGTATTACCTGTATAAATCAGACGGCAAACTCTAACCCGTTCCGCACCATGACCCCGACCGTCTCACTCATCATCACCACCTACAACCGCCCCGACGCGCTGGCGCTGGTGCTGCAATCCGCGCTGGCGCAAACCCGCCTGCCCGACGAAATCATCATCGCCGACGACGGCTCGGGCGCGGATACCGCCGCCCTGATTGAAGCCTTCCGCAGCCGCAGCCCCGTGCCCGTCAAACACGCCTGGCGCCCCGACGACGGCTTCCGCGCCGCCGAAGCGCGCAACCGCGCCATCGCGCTGGCGCAAAGCGACTATATCGTGCTGATTGACGGCGATATGCTGCTGGATGCCTCGTTTATCGCCGACCACCTGCGTATCGCCCGCCCCGGCCGCCTGATACAGGGCTCGCGCGTGCTACTCACCGAAGCGCGTACCCGCGAAATCCTGAGCGGCGGCACGCTGCCGCTTTTGCGTCCCTGGAGCCGCGGCATCGAAAAACGCGCCGCCGCCCTGCGCTGCCGCTGCCTTTCCGCCCTGGCCGGACGGCGCGGCAACCACCGCCACAAAGGCATCAAAACCTGCAATATGGGCTTTTTCCGCGCAGATGCCCTGGCGGTGAACGGGTTCAACAATGATTTCGTCGGCTGGGGGCGCGAAGACAGCGAATTTGTCGCCCGCTGCTACCACAACGGCATGACGCGCCACAACCTCAAATTCGCCGGTATTGCCTACCACCTTTACCACCGCGAAGCCGAACGCGATGCCCTGCCCGACAACGACGCGCGCCTGCAGGCCGCATTGCAGGGGCAAACCGTCCGCTGCGCCAACGGCATCGATGCGTTTCTGACCGGCGAAAACGGCTAGTCGGCTACTGCCTGCAATTTAAATATAGTCGGAGAGTAAATTCTGATACAAGGCGATCCAGTGCCGTAGCAGAAATGACGCTTCGACTATATCTGTAGGTC
>NZ_BCWL01000115.1 GCF_001592185.1 Bergeriella denitrificans NBRC 102155 | reverse complement strand
TTTCCCGCCGCCGCCCGCGATTTCGCCCCGTTTCGCGATAAAAGTGGCCGCGCGGTGATAAAAACGGTTGTCTAATCCCGCCATTCGGGGCTACAATGCCCAAGCAACCAAGCCCGAATCCGTCAGCTCAGGCTGTGCGGGCTTTTCGACAATCATAATAACGGAGTTCACGAATATGACAGCTAAAGGACAAATGTTACAAGATCCTTTTTTGAATGCCCTGCGTAAAGAACACGTCCCGGTGTCCATCTACCTGGTAAACGGCATCAAGTTGCAAGGCCAAGTCGAGTCGTTTGACCAGTATGTAGTGCTGCTGCGCAATACATCGGTTACCCAAATGGTTTACAAACACGCCATTTCTACCATCGTTCCGGCACGCGCCGTGAGCCTGCAGCATGAAAACAAAGCCCCTGCCGCCGCGCAGCCGGCTTTGGTGCAGGTGGAAACCAATCAGGCTGCGGAATAATCCGGCAGCATCTTCCCGTACCTTACCGGCTGTCCGGTAAGGTATTTTTTATGGATGATTTTCAGACGGCCATGCAAGCGCAATATCTGCACAATATTATCCCTTTTGCCCACCAACTGCTGCGTCTGCGCCTGTCGGAAGGCTGCCGCGCGCTCGACGGCACGGCGGGCAACGGCCACGATACCCTGGTGCTGGCGCAAAGCGTCGGCAGCAGCGGGCGGGTGTGGGCGTTTGACGTGCAGCCACAGGCTTTGGCGCAAACCGAACGCCGCCTGCAAGAGGGCGGCGTGTCGGAGCGTGTGTCGCTGGTGTGCGACGGGCATGAGCATCTGGCACGTTATGTCGATGAGCCGCTGGCGGCGGCGGTGTTCAACTTCGGCTGGCTGCCCGGCGGCGACAAAAGCCGCACCACCCAAGCCGAAACCAGCATACAGGCGCTGGCGGCCGCGCTGCATCTGCTGGAGCCGCAAGGGCTGCTGCTGGCCGTGCTCTACCCGGGGCACGAAGCGGGGCAGGACGAAGCGCAGGCGGTGATGCAGTGGGTGCAGGATTTGCCGCAGCGGGCATATGCGGTGCTGCAATACCGTTTTGCCAACCGCCAAAACCGCCCGCCTTATCTGCTGGCGGTTGAAAAGTTACGTCAAAAATGAATGTTTAGGGTAAAATAAGGCTGTCCGAATACTGATAAAGACCACCGACCATGCAATATCTGATTGTCAAACACAGCCATATCTTTTTTGTCGCCGTGACCATTTTGCTTTTCAACATCCGCTTCTTCCTGCTGCGCGCCCGCCCGGATAAGCAGCTGGCCGGCATTTGGAAAGCGCTGCCGCATCTGAACGACACCATGCTGCTGTTTACCGCTTTGTGGCTGATGAAGCTCACGCATCTGACCCCGTTCAACTCGCCCTGGCTGGCGGTGAAAATCGTGCTGCTGCTGGTGTATATCGGCCTGGGCATGACCATGATGCGCGCCCGAGCGCGCAGCGGCAGATTTTACGGCGCATACGTTTTAGCGATGGTTTGCGTGGCCGTGATTATCTATATGGCGCGTTTTAAACCTTATTTTTAAGTCGAGAGATATAAAGGCCGTCTGAAAATGACCCAATACCGCTACGCCCTGATTGCATTGGGCAGCAATCTGCAGCAGCCCGCAGAGCAAGTCCGCCGCGCGCTGGCTGAGTTGTCCGCGCATCCGCAGATTGAACTGCTGCAAACTTCATCGCTGTATCTGAGCGCGCCCGTGGGCTATGACGACCAGCCCGATTTCGTCAACGCCGTCTGCTGCGTGCGCACGCCGCTGGCCGGTCAAGATCTGCTGGCCGAATTGAACCGCATAGAAGCCGAGTTCGGCCGAGAACGCACGTTCCGAAACGCCCCGCGCACGCTGGATTTGGATATTATCGACTACAACGGCGAAACCAGCAGCGATCCGCACCTGACCCTGCCACACCCGCGCGCGCACGAGCGCAGCTTTGTGATGCAGCCGCTGGCTGAAATCCTGCCCGATTTCATATTGGGCAGCCACGGCCGCGCCGCCGAGCTGGCCGCTGCTTTGCCTGCCGATGGCATCCGCTTATTGGCTCCGGCTTGATTGGCTGCGAGTAAGAAAAAGCCGTCTGAAAAACGCATTGGCTGTTTTTCAGACGGCTTTTTTAATGTTTCGTTTTTTAAATGTCACTATATCCGTCCAGCAGAGCCGATAAAAAAACCGCTTCCGGCACAAGGCGGAAGCGGTGGGGCTGCTTAGGCTTAGAACTTGTAGTTGACGGCCAGGCGGAAGTCGCGGCCGACGCCCGGCGGGGTGGTCACGGCAGCGCGTTGGCTGTGCGGATAGTAGAACTTGTTGAAGATGTTGTTGACGGAGAAGTTGACGTTCAGGTTGTCTTTGCCCGTCGGTTTCCAGTTGGCGAAGAAGTCGTTGACGTTGAAGCTGGCACGTTGTACTTCATCGACGCCGCCGTTGTTGTTGCGTACCAATACCGAGCCTTTGGCTTTTTCAAGCGTGCGGTTGCGCCAGCCGAGCTCCAGGTTGGGTTTGTTGAAGCGGTAGGCCAGTTCGGCAGTCCAGGTGCGGCCGACTTGTACGGCAAATTCGGGGTTGTCGCTCAGCAGGTTGTCGGGGTGCGTATCGTAGATGCGCGGTTTGCTGTGGGCAACGCCGATGCGGGCGCGGAAGCCGTTGTTGCGGTAGGAGGCGTTCAGCTCGTAGCCTTTGTTTTTGATGTAGCCGGCATTGGCTGCTTCGCGGATGCCTTCGATGGGGTTGCCGTTTTCATCGTGACGCTGCTGCGGGTTGGCGATGGCGTCGCTGATTTTCTGCCAGAAGTAGCTGCCGTCGGCGGCGAATGTGCCGTTGTCGTAGTTGAAGCCGATTTCGGTGTTGCGGGCGCGCTCGGCTTTGATGCCGTCTGCAATGGAGACGATGCCGCGGCGGCCGTGGTTCATCAGGGCGTCATACAGGCGCGGGCTGCGGCTGGCGTAGTTGTGGACGGCGCTGAAGCTCAGGGCTTGGGTCGGTTGGTAGATGATGCCGACGCTCGGGTTGACTTTGCTGCCGGAGGCGGATTTGCCGTCGTGCGATTTGATGTTGAAGTGGTCGTAGCGCAGGCCGCCGGTGAGGGTGAAGTCGCCGATGTCGTGGATGGCTTCGACATAGACGCCGCTGTCGGCTTTGGTCGGGTTAACCAGTGAGTGGGTGCGGCTGAGGAAGGCGTGCGGCTTGATTTCCTGATGGCGGTAGTTGACACCGTATTTCAACAGGGTGTCGTTGATGCGGCTGTCTAAGTTCAGGTTGGCGCCTTTGGTGGTGATGGTGGTTTTGGTCGGGCCGGGGATGCTGCCGCAGTAGCCGCAGCCGCTGTCGTCGGCGGAGTAGCGTTTGTTTTCCATCAGGTAGGCGTTGGCTTCGAGCTTGTCGATAAAGCCGAGGTTGTTGGCTGTCCACTCAATGTTGTTGTTGGTCAGCGTGGTTTCGCGGTAGGCGGGGGCTTGGCGCTGCAGGCTCAAGCGGGGCGCGGCGATGGCGAATTCTTCGCGTACCAGGCGTGTACCTCGGTGTTGGTTTTGCATGCGGCTTAAGACGATACGGTGGTCGCCGATGGTGGTGCCGATTTTGGCCAGATAATCACGCTTGTCCAGTGCGCTGTAAGGCATGGTTTTGCCGCCGTTGGCGTTGGTGTAGCCTTTGCCCGGCTCGTAGTCGCTTTCGTCGTTGCGGTTGAAGGAGAACATGGCGTCGGCGTATTCGCCTGCGCGGCCGAATACGGTGGCGCCGTAGCTGCGGCCGTCATTGCTGGCGTAGCCTGCGTTGAGTTTGACGCCCCAGTCTTTGTCGCTGCCTTTGAGCAGGTCGAGGGCGTCAACGGTTTTGGCAATCACCGCGCCGTTGGTTTGGCCGATGCCTGCGCTGGCCGAGCCTGCGCCTTTCTGCACGGAGATGGTTTTCAGCATGGAGGGATCGACGATAAAGCGGCCTTGGTGGTAGAGGATTTGGCTGTCGGAGTAGGCGTTGTCCACTTTGATGTCGACGGAGTTTTGACCCATACCGCGGATGGTGAGGAATTGCGAAGTGCCGTTGCCGCCGCCGATGTCGATGGCGGGCTCTTCAGCCAGCAGGCCGCGCAGGTCGGTGGCAGTGCTTTCGTCTTTTTCACGCAGGGTGACGATGTTGGTCTGGATTTTCGCGCCTTGGCGGTCGGCATTTACTTGAACTTCGTTCAGGTTGATGTTTTGCTCGACATCATTGGCCCAGGCGGGTAATACGAAGGCATTGCCGATTAATGCCGCGAGTATGGTCTTTTTCATTTCATCTCCACTTATCTGACAATCAAGTTATTGGTAATCGGTATCATTCAATGAAATGCGATGTTAGTGTATTGTAAATTTTGTGTCAATATAAATAAGAATGATTTTTAAAAATGTTTGATTGTGTTGTATTTTGGAGAAGAGTGTTAAGTAGGGGCGGCGGGTTTTCAGACGGCTTTTTGATGTGTCTCAGGGCGGAGAAAGCCGCTCTGCCGGCGGCTTGTGGGGGATACGGGTATTTTGCCTGTGATTGTGCGGTTTTTCAGACGGCTTTAGCGGCAATTTGGGGAAACCGCTTCGCATGGCGGCCAGTATGTTATATCGCGCAGAGAAGCCGGAGTAAGTGCGCCGTAAAACCGCCATTCGGGGGGCGGCGCGTGCCCTTGCCAGACGCAGGCGACCATATGTGTTTCGCCCAAGCGGGCGCTGATGCCTTGCCATATCTGCCCCTTGGTATGCAGGCCGCAGGGGTGGGCGTGTGCGTTGAAGAGATAGCCCGCCTGCGCCATATCGGCGGGAAATTGGCCGCCCGATGCTTTCAGCAAGGCTTCTTTAATGCACCACAGGCGGTAGAAATCGGTGTCTCTTTGGGGGCTTTGCTGCAAAAACGCCTGCTCTTGCGGCGAACAGACCCAAGCGGCGAGCGCGGCAAAATCTCTGGGGCGCACGGCTTCGATGTCCACCCCAGCGCGCAGGGCGGTATGGGCGGTCAATACGGCGGCGTATCCGCGGCTGTGGGAAAGCGACACTACGGACGCGTCGGCCTGCTGCTTCAGATAGCGGCTGCTTTGCCAGTCGATGCGTTTGGTAATGGCAGGTGTCGCGGCGGCGCGTCGGCGGTCGGCGGCATCGAGCCGCTCGGGGCGGTAGTGTTCGGCGGCAGACGGGTCGGCCAGCAGGCAGGTCAGCAGCGGGGCGGGGTGTGTCATCGGCGTTTGGCAGGAGATGTAATGGTTTTGAGAATGTTTGCCGCTATTTTGCGCGGAAATGCACGAAGCGTAAACTGCTTTGCGCCTGCCACGCGGCGGCAGCCTGCCGGGTCGGCTTGTGTTAAAATCGGCCATCTTTTTCAGACGGCATATCAGTGAATCATGTTGAACCAGCAGCGTAAATTGGCGGAACTTGTCCGCATTTTGGAGGAAGACGGCCATGTGTTTCCCGCCGACCCGGAGCAGGTGACGGAAGCGATGCGTGCCGTAGAGGGCGGATTTGAGCAGAAAATCATCCGCCGCGCCGAGATGGTGGACCGCAACCGTATGCTGGCGGGCAGCCTCGCTCAGGTGCGCGCGGCTTCGTTTTGGCTGTGGGTGGTGGTGGCTTCGATGATGTTTGCGGGCGGCTTTTCCGGCACTTATCTGCTGATGGACAGCCAAGGCTTGAATTTTTTCCTGATTTTGTCGGGCGTATTGGGCATGAATACGCTGATGCTGCTGATATGGCTGCTGTCGGTCGGTTTGCGCCTTAAGCCCGGGCGTATGGCGTTCAGTCCGGCTTTGTGGCTGCGCGGGCGTGACCCGGTTAATCAGGCGCTGCTGCGGCTGTATGCCGATGAATGGCGCAAACCGGCGGCACGTTGGCTGCTGGGTGCAACATCGCACAGCTTATGGCTGGCCACGCTTTCGGGTATGCTGGTGTCGGTATTATTGTTGCTGCTGGTGCGGCAATATACCTTCGGCTGGGAGAGTACGCTGCTGAGCAATGCCGCTTCAGTGCAGGCGGTGGCATGGCTGTCGTGGCTGCCTGCGAAGCTGGGCTTTGCCGTGCCCGATGCGGCGGCGGTATTGCAGGGCCGTCTGAATAATCACATTGCCGATGCCGCGGCCTGGTCGGGGCTGCTGGTCGGCAGTATGCTGGTTTACGGCATTTTCCCGCGCCTGCTCGCCTGGTTGGTGTGCAAAATCCTACTGAGGGCGGGGCAGAGCCGCCTGCCTTTGGAGAAACCGTATTATCAGAATATCATCCGCCGCTGGCAGGTCAGAGTGGTGGACGCGGACACGCAGCAAGAGCGCGTGGAAGCCGTTGCCCCGAAAATCCACATCAGCGATGCCCCGAAATGGGCGGTCACGCTGGATGCGCCGTGGGCGGATGCCGATTGGTTCCGACACGCTTTGGGGCAGGACTGGGCTGACGGCGGCGTGCTGGCCGACCGCGATGATGCCGCCGCATGGCTGGAGCGGATGCAGACGCAGCCGATGCAGCTGCTGATCGGCGTACGCGCTGCCCAAGTGCCCGACCGCGGCATTTTGCGCCAACTGGTGCGTTTGGCCGAAGCGGCGCAGGGCGGGGCGGTGGTGCAGCTATTGGCCGAGAGCGACGCAGACAGCCTTACGGAGCGGCTGGCACAATGGCAGGCGGCGTTGGCCGAGCGCGGGATTGCTTGGTTGAACCCGCCGCAATGGCAGCAGGCAGAGCGTCAGCGGCAGCAACAGGCCGTCTGAAAACGGCCGGGTTTCAGGCATTTTTCAGACGGCCTGTAGGCGTACCGCAGCCGGATTGTGTCTGAGTAAATATGGTCGAATAACACAGAATGGGACAAGGCAGCGAAGCCGCAGGCAGTACAGA
>NZ_BCWL01000114.1 GCF_001592185.1 Bergeriella denitrificans NBRC 102155 | reverse complement strand
TTAAGCAAAACCGCTTATTCATACACCTTCAACAGTTCCACTTCAAACACCAGCGTGGCGTGCGGCGGAATGACACCGCCCGCACCGTGTGCGCCGTAGCCCATTTCGGAAGGAATGGTCAGCTTGCGTTTGCCGCCTTCTTTCATGCCGCCGAAACCCTCGTCCCAGCCCTGAATGACCTGGCCCACGCCCAGCGTAATCGTCAGCGGCTGGCGGCGGTCGAGGCTGGAGTCAAACTTCGTACCGTCTTCCAGCCAGCCCGTGTAATGCACGGTGATTTCTTTGCCCTTCACCGCTTCTTTGCCGAAGCCCTCTTGGATGTCTTCAATAATCAAGCTCATGTTTTTTCCTTTTATCAGTCAATAAACCACGCCGCGATTATACCGCAGGCCGTCTGAAAAACGGCAGCTTTTCAGACGGCCTCCAGCCGCGTTTACCGCTTCAACTTGGCAAACGCATCCGCCATAGCGCTGTTTTGCGGCTGCTTTTCACGCGGGTTGCGGGGGGTTCGTTCGTTGCGGCCGGTATGACGCGGGGTTGCTGAGTTTTCAGACGGCCTGCCGCTGCGCTTGACAGTTTCGGGTTCGTCGTCCAAGCGCATGGTGAGGGCGATGCGTTTGCGGGCGGCGTCCACTTCCAGCACTTTGACTTTGACGACATCGCCGGCTTTGACGACTTCGCGCGGGTCTTGTACGAATTTATTAGACAGGGCGGAGATGTGGACGAGGCCGTCTTGGTGCACGCCGATGTCCACAAATGCGCCGAAGTTGGCGACGTTGGAAACCACGCCTTCCAAAATCATGCCCACCTGCAAATCTTTGATTTCATTCACGCCTTCGGCAAAGGTGGCCGTCTGAAATTCGCCGCGCGGGTCGCGGCCGGGTTTTTCGAGTTCGGCCAGGATGTCGAGGATGGTGGGCAGACCGAATTGTTCGGTGGTGTAGTCGGCGGGTTTGATTTGTTTGATTTTTTCGCGGTTGCCGATGAGCTCGGCGGCACTGATGCCTTGGTCGGCGAGCATTTTGGCGACGACGGGGTAGGCTTCGGGGTGGACGGCGGATGCGTCAAGCGCTTCTTTGCCGCCGTTGATGCGTAAAAAACCTGCGGCTTGTTCGAAGGTTTTTTCGCCCAGACGCGGTACTTTGAGCAGTTTTTTGCGGCTGTCGAACGCGCCGTTTTCATCGCGGTAGGCGACGATGTTTTGCGCGAGCGTGCTGTTGAGGCCGGAGATGCGGGCGAGCAGCGGGGCGGATGCGGTGTTGACGTCCACGCCGACGGCGTTCACGCAGTCTTCTACGACGGCGTCAAGGGATTTGGCGAGTTGGCTTTGGTTGACGTCGTGCTGGTATTGGCCGACGCCGATGGATTTGGGGTCAATTTTGACGAGTTCGGCCAGCGGGTCTTGCAGGCGGCGGGCGATGGAGACGGCGCCGCGCAGGGATACGTCTAAATCGGGGAATTCTTTGGCGGCGAGTTCGGAGGCGGAATAGATGGATGCGCCTGCTTCGGAGACGACGATTTTGTGCAGCTTCATTTCCGGCAGGGTTTTGACGAGCTCGGCGGCGATTTTGTCGGTTTCGCGGCTGGCGGTGCCGTTGCCGATGGCGATGAGTTTGACATGATGCTGCTTAATCAGGCGGCCTAAGGTGGCGAGCATGGCGTTTTCTTGATGAAGATAGACGATGACGGTGTCCAGCAGTTTGCCGGTGTCGTCCACCACCGCGCATTTCACGCCGTTGCGGTAGCCGGGGTCGAGGCCGAGGGTGGTCAGGCGGCCGGCGGGGGCGGCCAGCAGCAGGTCTTTGAGATTGCGGGCGAACACGGTAATGGCGTCGGTGTCGGCCTGCTCTTTCAGACGGCCTAAGGCTTCGAGTTCGAGCGACAGGAAGATTTTGGCGCGCCAGGTCAGGCGTACGGTGTCGCGCAGCCATTTGTGGCCGTCTGAAAGATGAAAGTGCGCGGCGATGATTTTTTCGTATGCGCTCTGCTCGGTAATCGGGGTTTCGTCGGGTTGGTATTTGAGGGCGATGTGCAAAATTTCTTCGTTGCGGCCGCGCAAAACGGCCAATGCGCGGTGGCTGGGCATGGCGCGCACGGCTTCGCGGTGGTCGAAATAGTCTTTGAATTTTTCGCCCTTTTCTTCCGCACCGGCAATCACTTGCGCGTGGATTTCGGCTTCGTTCCACAGTTTTTCGCGCAAGCGGCCGATGAGTTCGGCGTCTTCGGCAAATTGTTCCATCAAAATCGCGCGTGCGCCGTCGAGCGCGGCTTTGGTGTCGGGCACGTTTTCATTGGTAAACGGCGCGGCGGCGGCTTCCACGTCTTGCGGCTGCTCATTCAGCAATACGTCGGCCAGGGGCTGCAAACCGTGTTCGCGGGCGATTTGCGCTTTGGTGCGGCGTTTGGGTTTGTAGGGCAGATAAAGGTCTTCGAGCGCGGTTTTGTTGTCGCAGGCTTCGATTTGCGCGCGCAGGCCGTCTGAAAGTTTGCCTTGCTCTTCAATGGATTTGAGCACGGTTTCTTTGCGCGCCTCCAGCTCGCGCAGGTAGGTGAGCCGTTCTTCCAGATGGCGCAGCTGCGTGTCGTCCAGCCCGCCGGTGGCTTCTTTGCGGTAGCGGGCGATAAAGGGTACGGTGGCACCGTCGTCGAGCATTTCAACGGCGGCGGTGATTTGGGCGGCGGTGGCGGAGAGTTCGCCGGCGAGGGTGGAGATGATGTTCATAAGTTCGGACAAAAAAGCAAAGGGGTAAGCATAATCAGATTGGCGGGGTTTGTCATCTGCCGCCATGCAGACAGGCCGTCTGAAAACCGCCGCGCAAACCGGTACGGCAAATGCTTCATCTGCCGATAGGAAATGGCGGTATTTTCAGACGGCCTGTTTGGCATAGCAGCGCAGATTAACGCAAAACGGTTTTCATCCAGCGGCCGACCCACTGCTTCTGCTTGGCGTTGATGTCCTCGCGGCTCGGGGAGTCGCTGCTTGCGGGGACGGGGGCGAAATCGAATACTTTCGGCAGCTTGGTTTCTTTCACGGCGGGATACACCCACATTTCGGTCGGCAGCGCCTGCTGCACCTGCGGGCTTTGCAGCCACTGCACCAGCTTGGCCGCCAGCTCCGGCTGCTTCGCGCCCGCCAGCACCGCCGCGCCCTCTACCTGGCGGAACACGCCGCCTTTCAGAAACAGGTTGCCGATGGGCGGCTCGCTGTACTGGCCTTTGCCGTAAAACACTTCCGCCGCCGGGCTGGTGCTATAGCCGACCATCAGCGGATACGCGCCGCCGTTGCGGCTGAAATCGGTGTAATAGGCGTCGCTCCAGCTTTTGGCGACTTTCACGCCGTTGGCGCGCATAGCCTCCCACCATTGAAACGCGCCCTCTTCACCCATGCCGCCGATATTGGCCAGCAAAAACGCCAGCCCGGGGCTGGACGTGGCCGGATTGGGCGTTACCAACAGGTTTTGATATTGCGGCTTGGTCAAATCCTGCAGCGATTTCGGCAGCGGCAGCTTGTGTTTCGCAAACCACTGTTTATCGTAATTCAGCGCCACATAGCCGTAATCCACCGCCAAAATCGCCGGCATGGCGGCTTTCAGCGGCTGCGATGCGGGCTGCTTGGCGGCCAAAATGCCCGACTGCTGCGCCTTGCCGATATTGGCATTGTCCAAACCGTACACCGCGTCGGCAATCGGCTTGGCCTTGCTCAACACCAGCTTGTTGAGCATTTCATTGCCGCTGCCGGCCTTAATCACGGTCACTTTGGCATCGTGCACCTGCTCAAATCCGGCCAACACTTCCTTAGGCAGGGCAAACGAGCCGTGCACCGCCAGGCGCACTTCGGTTTGCGCCCAAGCGTTGGCCGCCAGCAGCAGCAACGCGCTCAAGAGTAATTTAGGTTTCATTCTGATTTTCCTTTGTGTTTCTATAATTGCGTTCATCGTACAACGAACCGTCGGCAGCAGGACTTCTCAGGCCGTTTCACGATAAAATGCCATGATACCAAATTTCACCCGACCGACACACATGACCGATACCGTTTGGCTTTTCGATCTCGACAACACACTGCACAACGCCGATGCGGGCATCTTCGGCCTGATTAACCGCGCCATGACCGACTATATGGCGCAGCGTCTGCATCTCGATACCGAAGCGGCCTCCAAGCTCCGCCAAGACTATTGGCACCGCTACGGCGCGACGCTGGCCGGATTAAGCATCCACCATCCCGAAATCGACATCCACGAATTTCTGCGCGAGAGCCACCCGCTCGCAGACATTCTGGCCGCGCTGTCACCCATTGCCGGCACGCGCGACGCCCTCGCCCGCCTGCCCGGGCGCAAAGCCGTATTTTCAAACGGCCCGTCGTTTTACGTTGCCGCCGTGATTGACGCGCTGGGCTTGGGCGACGCGTTTGAACGCTTGCTGGGCACCGACGACTTCGGCCTGCTTTACAAACCCGATGCCCAATCCTACCGCAACGTCTGCGCCATGCTGGACACCGACCCCGCCCGCTGCATCATGGTGGACGACAGCCCCGCCAACCTGCACGCGGCCAAAGCTCTAGGGATGCGTACCGTATGGTACGGCGCGCAAGCCCACGCGCTGCCCTTTGTCGATGCCGCCGCCCGCAACATGGCCGAACTGGCCGAAGCCGGCCTGCGCGTGCTGAAATGTCAGCAGCAGCCGACACCGCGCGGCACGACTTGGGCAAAACCGGCGCAGTAGCCATCGGTCGGGCATTTTTGCCCGACAAACCGTGGACATTCCGGCATTTCTGAAATTTCAACCATGTCGGGCAAAAATGTCCGACCGACGGTTTGGCGCCGCCGCAAGCAAAATCGGGTAAGGCCGATAGGAATATGCGGGCAAATTTATTACAATGACACCAAGATGACCGTCGTCCCCCCGTTTCGCCTGATACGGCATAGCACGACGATACCCTTCCACCTATTTTCTTCAGGATTACCGCCATGCGTTACGCCCTGCTCATTCTCGCCGCCGCCCTGTCCGGCTGCGCGTGGGAAACCTATCAAAACGCCGAAGGCAAAACCGCACTGCGCCCCAAATATGAAGCCGGTACGCGCGTGTATTACCAAGACGGCTCCTACTCCCGCAACATGAATTACAACCAATACCGCCCCGAACAGCACGCCGTCAAACCCGAGCGCGAAGTGGAACACGACGTGCGCGGCACCACCTGGGAAAAACCGGCGCAGTAGCCTTAGGTCGGGCATGTTTGCCCGACAAACCGTTGACATTCCGGCATTTCTGAAATTTCAACCATATCGGGCAAACATGCCCGATCTACGGTTTGGCACCGCACATGATTTTCAGACGGCCTGAAACCATCAATACCCCTATAAAACCAACAATCCGAAAGACATTCTGAAATGAGCCAAACACCTTTACACATCGTCATCCTCGCCGCCGGCAAAGGCACGCGCATGTATTCCAAAATGCCGAAAGTGCTGCACGAAATCGGCGGCAAGCCCATGGTCGAGCGCGTTATCGACACCGCCGCCCTGCTGAACCCGCAAAGCATCTGCGTTGTCATCGGCCACGGCAAAGAGCAGGTATTGGCAAAAGTCAAACGCGATGTGGTGTGGGTCGAACAAACCGAGCAGCTCGGCACCGGCCATGCCGTCAAAACCGCGCTGCCGCACCTGCCGAAAGAAGGCCGTACGCTGGTACTCTACGGCGATGTGCCGCTGACCGACGCCGCCACTTTGCAGGCATTGTTGGACGCGGCGGGCGGTGAAGTCGGCCTGTTGACCGATGTACTCGACAACCCCACCGGCTACGGCCGCATCATCCGCGAGGGCGGAAAAGTCGTCGCCATCGTGGAAGAAAAAGACGCAAACGACGCCCAAAAAGCGGTCAAAGAAACCAATACCGGTATTTTGGTGCTGCCCAACGCCAAACTCGAAGGCTGGCTGAACAGCCTCTCCAGCAACAACGCCCAAGGCGAATACTACCTCACCGATCTGATCGCGCTGGCCAATTCAGACGGCATCGCCGTGCATCCCGTGCAAGTGCGCGCCTCGCATCTGGCGGCGGGCGTGAACAACAAAGTGCAACTGGCCGAACTCGAGCGCATCTTCCAAACCGAGCAGGCGCAAGAATTACTGAAAGCGGGCGTCACCCTGCGCGATCCCGCCCGCTTTGATTTGAGAGGCCGTCTGAAACACGGCCAAGACGTGGTAATCGATGTAAACGTTATCCTCGAAGGCGATGTTGAAATCGGCGACGATGTGGAAATCGGCGCCAACTGCGTGATTAAAAACGCCAAAATCGCCTCCGGCAGCAAAATCGCCCCGTTCTCCAGCTTGGAAGACTGCGAAGTCGGCGAAAACAACCGCATCGGCCCTTACGCTCGCCTGCGCCCGCAAGCGAAACTGGCCGCCGACGTACACATCGGCAACTTCGTCGAAGTGAAAAACGCCAGCATCGGCGAAGGCACCAAAGCCAACCACCTCACCTACATCGGCGACGCCACTGTCGGCAGCCGCACCAACTTCGGCGCGGGCACGATTACCGCCAACTACGACGGCGTCAACAAACACCAAACCGTTATCGGCGACGAAGTACGCATCGGCTCCAACAGCGTCCTGATTGCGCCCGTGGTCATCGGCAACCGCGTCACCACCGGCGCCGGCAGCGCGATTACCAAAAACTGCGAAGACGGCAAACTCGTCCTCGCCCGCGCCCGCCAAACCGTCATCGAAGGCTGGGTACGTCCGGAGAAGCCGAAAAAGTAAGCGGCCGCGCAAAGCGGGCAACTTGTTGCCCACCACCCGATATATAGTCAACACGCGTTTGGGATAAGCAGCATCTGACCGCGTCCAACCCGTATCCATGCCAAAA
>NZ_BCWL01000113.1 GCF_001592185.1 Bergeriella denitrificans NBRC 102155 | reverse complement strand
GCTTCTGGATTCCCGCCTGCGCGGGAATGACGAAAATCTGGCGATTTTCTGTCTGTAAAAATTAATATATTGTTGAAAACAATAAAAATATCTCAATATAGTCGAAGTGTAATTTCTGCTACGGTGCTGACTCTCCTTGCTGTACTATTTGTACTGTCTGCGCCTTGCCGCCTTGTATCAGAATTTACACTCCGACTATAGATGAACAGCCCCCACCCTAGCCCTCCCCCGTTTGATACAGGGGAGGGGACAGGTTGCTGAAATATCAGATATGGCTTGAAACGGTAGATAATTTAGCCGTCTGAAAAACACGGATTTTTCAGACGGCTTTTGCTTGGCATCATCAGGCGTCGCCGGTGATGAGGTTGAGCTGCTTGAAGAGTTTTTCCGATTTTTCCGGGTCTTCGTTGCGTAGGATTTTGGCGGCGGCGTCTTCCAGCTTGGCGGTGTCGCTTTGCAGGACGATGTTTTTCACGGCCAAAAGGTTGTTCGGGTTCATGGAGAAGCGGCGCAGGCCCATGCCGAGCAGGAGGCGGGTGAAGGTGGTGTCGCCGGCCATTTCGCCGCAGACGGACACGCTTTTTTCCATGCGGTTGGCGGTTTTGATGATGTGCTGCACCATTTTCAGCACGGCCGGGTGGCTGGGTTGGTAGAGATGGCTGACGGCGTCGTCGCCACGGTCGACCGATAAAACGTATTGGATCAGGTCGTTGGTGCCGATGGAGATGAAATCGACCAGTTTTAAAATGCTGCCGACGGTCAGGGCGGCGGAGGGGATTTCAATCATGCAGCCGGCGGAGATGTCGCCGAAGGTTTCGCCGCGCTCGGCGAGCTGTTTCTGCGCGGTTTCCAGGTGGACATGGCATTGGCGCACTTCGGATACGGAGGTAATCATCGGCCACATGAGGCGTACGGGGCCGTGGGCGGCGGCGCGCAGGATGGCGCGCATTTGGGTGCGGAACATCACCGGCTCGGCCAGGCAGAGACGGATGCCGGTCAGGCCGAGTGCGGGGTTGAGGCTGCCGTTGGGCGTGGCGTTTTGGCCGAACCAGCGGGGGTTTTTGTCCACGCCTAAATCGACGGTGCGGATGGTGAGCGGCTTGCCTTTCATTTTTTTGACGATGCCGCTGTACACTTCGTATTGCTCGTCTTCGGTGGGCAGGGTGTCGCGGTTGAGGTAGAGAAATTCGCTGCGGAACAGGCCGACGCCGTCTGCGCCCACGGCGTGCAGGGCTTTGATGTCTTCGGCGGATTCGATGTTGGCCGAAAGTTCGATGTTGATGCCGTCGGCGGTGGTGGCGGCGGTTTTTTTCAGCTTGTTGAGTTCGCGCTTATGGCTGCGGTATTCGCGCTCGAGACGGCGGTATTCGTTGAGAACGGGTTCGTCGGGGGCGATAATCAGGATGCCGTTGATGCCGTCGACGATGACGGTTTCGTTTTCGGTAATCAGGCTGCGGGCGTTGTGCAGGCCGATGACGGAGGGGATGTTGAGGCTGCGCCCTAAAATGGCGGTATGGCTGGTGGGGCCGCCGATGTCGGTCACGAAGGCGGTGATGTGCTGTTCTTTGAAGAGTACGGTATCGGCGGGCGATAAGTCGTGGGCAATCAGGATGGTGTCTTCAAAGGGGTTGTCGGCCAGGTTGAGGTCGTTGCCCAGGCCGGCCAGGTGGTTGTGGATGCGTTGGACGACTTGCAGCATGTCTTGTTTGCGTTCGCGCAGATAGGCGTCGTCGATGCTGTCGAACTGGGCGGAGAGTTTGTCGCTTTGCTGCTTGAGCGCCCATTCGGCGTTGATGTGCTGTTCTTTCAGGATGTCGATCGGCTCGCGCGACAGGGTTACGTCGGTCAGCAGCATCAGGTGCAGGGAGATGAATGCGCCGAGCTCGGTGGGGGCGTTTTCGGGAATGGCGTTACGCAGCTGCTCCAATTCTCGGCGGGTGGCTTTGATGGCGGTTTCGAAGCGGGCGACTTCGGCATCGATGCGCGAGGCTTCGATGTCGTATTGGGGCACTTCGGCGGTGCCGCGCGTAATCAGGTGGGCATGGCCGATGGCGATGCCTTTGCCGGCGGCGACGCCGTGTAAGACGATGCTCATTTTATTCGCCTTCGCCGAAATAGTCGTTGATTAAATCCGCCAGCGCCTGCATGGCGGCGGCTTCGTCGGGGCCGTCGGTTTCCAGCTCGATGACGCTGCCTTTGGCGGCGGCCAGCATCATTAAGCCCATGATGCTTTTGCCGTTGACGCGGTTGCCGTTTTTGGTGACCCATACTTCGCTTTGGAATTGCGAGGCGGTTTGGGTGAATTTGCTGGATGCGCGGGCGTGCAGGCCCAATTTATTGA
Source organism: Bergeriella denitrificans NBRC 102155 (assembly GCF_001592185.1). GTDB lineage: Bacteria > Pseudomonadota > Gammaproteobacteria > Burkholderiales > Neisseriaceae > Neisseria > Neisseria denitrificans. The sequence goes on along the minus strand of NZ_BCWL01000113.1, from coordinate 4,606 downwards.
TGATTTCGATGGATTGTTTCTGCATGGCGTTTTCTTCTTGGCGGAGGCCGTCTGAAAAAGGGTGGGTCGGCAAACAGGCGGGGCGGCGCGGCTTTTCAGACGGCCTGAAAAGCTTTGGTGTTGCCCTCGGCACGGCAGACCAGGCCTTCGGGTTCTTCGGTGATGGCGAAAATGCCTTTGACGGCGGCTTCGCGCACTTGTTCGGTAAAGGTGTGCAGGTTGTCGGATTTTTCTGCGTAAGATACGGCTTTAATCATCATCGGCGCGTTCAGGCCGGTGAGAATGGCGGATTTGCCGGCGCGCACCAGACGGCGGGCGGCGTTGCAGGGGGTGGCGCCGAAGATGTCGGTCATAATCAATACGCCGTTGTTTTCGGGGAATTCTTGGATTTCCGCAATGGCGCGGTTGATGATGTCGTCTTGGTTTTCAGACGGCTGTACGCCGAGAATGCGGGCGCTTTCGGGGAAGCCTTGCGGGAAAAAATGGTTGGTCAGGCCGCGGTAGGCTTCGCCGACGGTTTCGTGGGTAATGATGAGCAAACCGATCATGAGGGTTCCTAAGTGTTCTTCTAATACGGCGGATATATGGTTGTGGCGTAGCGGAAAACAAGGCCGTCTGAAAAGAAGTGTGCGTGAATATGCTGCCTGCTTTTTCAGACGGCCTGCCGGTTATGCCTGGTTCAGCGCGTAGATTTCGTCCAGATTGCGCCAGCAGCCGGCCGCGTCCATGCCGTAGCCGAACACATAGCGGTTGGGTACGTTTAAGCCGACGTAATCGCCTTTGGTCGGTTTTTCCTTGTCAATCAATTTGTTGGCGAATACCGCCGCGCGGCAGCTGGCTGCGCCCATTTCCAGCAGCTTTTCCTGAATGGCGGCCATGGTGTGGCCTTCGTCGAGAATGTCGTCCAATACGACGACATGGCGGCCGCGGATTTGCTCCGGGGCGGGCATGCGTTTCCAGTTGAAATTGCCGCCCTGTAATTTGTCGCCGTAACGGGAAACGTGGATGTAGTCGAAATCCAGCGGAAAGCGCAAAAGCGGCAGCAGCTTGCCGGTGAAGACGACCGCACCGCCCATTACCGGCAGCAGCAGCGGGTATTGGCCGCCTAAGTCGCGGGTGATTTCGGCGGCGATTTTTTCCAGCGCCGCTTCGCATTCGACCCGGTCGAACAGCAGCTCTGCTTGGTCCAGCATGGCTTGGGTTTGGCGGCGTTTGGTGTCTAAGTCGGTCATGGCGGTCAGGATATTTCAGTAAAAGAAATGATTATAAACCTAAAGGCCGTCTGAAAGTAATGAATTGCTTTTCAGGCGGCTTGAGACCTTAGATTTTAGACTTTTTCAAAATTCCAAATATTTTGAAAATCTCTTTGCCGTCATTCCCGCGCAGGCGGGAATCCACTTTGGATATTAAGTAACCTATTTTTAAAATCAGTTACCACACGTCCATAGGTGGATTCCCGCCTGCGCGGGAATGACGGCAGAGATTTGCGCCGTCTTCCTTTCCACCCGGTTTCAAACCGGATGGATTTGGTTATAAAATGGTTTTCATGAAGCGGCAATGCGTCCGTTTCTTGCCCAACAATCAAGGAGGAGAAACCATGAATTATGCCGGTATGCACCCGCGCGATGTGCGCCGCCTGTTTCGCGAAGGCCGTCTGAATACGCAGACTTCGGGGATGTGTTTGGGTTATGCGCAGGCGAATATGGCGGTATTGCCGAAAAAATACGCCTACGATTTTTTGCTGTTTGCCCAGCGCAATCCCAAATCCTGCCCGATTTTGGAAGTGGGCGATACGGGTTCGCCTTATCTGAAAACCATCGCGCAAGACTGCAATGTTGCCAGCGATTTGCCGAAATACCGGATTTACGAACACGGGGAATTGGTGGGCGAGTTCGATAATGTCGAGGCGTATTGGCGCGATGATTTGGTGGCGTTTTTAATCGGTTGCAGTTTTTCGTTTGAAAGCGAGCTGCTGGAAAGCGGCGTGAGCGTGCGCCATATTGAGGAAGGACGCAATGTGCCGATGTATCTGACCGATATTCCGTGCGAGCCGGCAGGCGTGTTTTCCGGCAATATGGTGGTGAGCATGCGCCCGCTGCCGCCGGAGCAGATTGTGAAGGCGGTCAACATTACCGCCGCCATGCCGCGCGTACACGGTACGCCCGTACATATCGGCCATCCGGCGTATATCGGTATCGCCGACATCAACAGCCCGGATTTCGGCGAGGCGGTCACGATACGGGAGAATGAAACGCCTGTATTCTGGGCGTGCGGGGTGACGCCGCAGTCTGTCGTGATGAATTCCAAACCCGATTTCTGCATTACCCATGCGCCCGGGCATATGCTGGTGACGGATATTAAAAATGCGGATTTGAAGTTTTAACGGGGTGGCAAAAAGGCCGTCTGAAATCCGGCTGCCGGGTGTAGTCGGATTTCAGACGGCCTTTGTCATGCCTTTTTGCTATAATTGCGGTTTGTTTATTTTGACTGGCCGTACCGCATGGATTAGGTTGCCAACACATCATTCATGCTTCAAAGGCGTTGGGTTTCCGACCCAACCCGCCACGTTCAGACGGCTTTAACTGCAGATTCCCCGTACCATGCCCCATCAAGACCCTTATCTTCATTTTGAAAACTTAGATTCCGCCGATACGCAAAACTTTGCCGCCGCCGCCCATCGGGAAACGGTGGCGCGTTTTTTGGATCATCCGCAAGCACGCAAACTTTCAGACGGCATTTTGGTGCAGATGCAGGATACGCGGCAGATTCCGTTTTGTCAGGAACACCGTGCGCGCATGTACCATTTCCATCAGGATGCGGCGCACCCGAAAGGCGTGTACCGCGTGTGCACCGCCGCCACTTACCGCAGCGGTTATCCCGAGTGGGAGGTATTGTTTTCGGTGGCGGATTTCGATGAAATTTTGGGCGACGATGTTTACCTCGGCGGGGTGTCGCACTTGGTCGAGCAGCCGCACCGTGCGCTGCTGACCCTCAGCCGGGCGGGCGGCGATACGGCCTATACCTTGGAAATGGATTTGGCGCAAGGGCGGTTGGTGGAGGGCGGCTTTCACTTTCCGGCGGGCAAAAACCATATTTCGTGGCGCGATGAAAACAGCGTGTGGGTATGCCCTGCGTGGGACGAGCGGCAGATGACGGCTTCGGGCTATCCGCGCGAGGTATGGCTGGTGGAGCGGGGGCAGAGTTTTGAGGAAAGCACGCCCGTGTTCCAAATCGATGCGGACGGCATGATGGTCAATGCGTGGCGTTATCTCGACCCGCAGGGTTCGCCGATTGATTTAATCGAGGCTTCCGGCGGTTTTTATACCAAAACGTATTTGCAGGTGGCGAAAAACGGCGGGGTCAAGCCGCTGAACCTGCCGGAAGATTGCGATGTGGTGGGTTATCTGTGCGGCCATCTGCTGCTGACTTTGCGTAAAGACTGGAAACGCGCCAACCAGAGTTATCCCAAGGGCGGGCTGGTGGCGGTGCGGCTGAACAAGGGCGAGCCGGGCGCGGCGCAGTTGCTGTTTGCGCCCGACGAAACGCAGGCTTTGGAAAGCGTGGAAACCACGCGGCATTTTGTGGTGGCCAACACTTTGGAAAACGTACAAGGCCGTCTGAAAGCATGGCGTTTTTCAGACGGCATGTGGCAGGAAACCGAATTGCCGCGCCTGCCTTCGGGGGCCTTGGAAATCGCCGACCAGCCGTGGGGCGGCGATGTGGTGTATCTGGCCGCCAGCGATTTCACCACGCCGCTGACGCTGTATGCGCTGGATTTGAATGTGATGGAGCTGACCGTCATGCGCCGCCAGCCGCAACAGTTTGATTCGGACGGCATTGAAGTGCGCCAGTTTCAGGCAATTTCCGACGACAGTACCCCAATCCCGTATTACCACGTCGGTAAAACGGCCTCGTCCGATACGCCGACGCTGGTGTATGTGTACGGCGGCTTCGGCGTACCCGAGCTGCCGCATTATCTCGGCAGTATCGGCAAATACTGGCTGGAAAAGGGCAATGCTTTTGTATTGGCCAACGTGCGCGGCGGCGGCGAATTCGGCCCGCAATGGCACCAGGCCGCGCAGGGTTTGCACAAGCATAAGAGCACCGACGACCTGCTGGCCGTCGTGCGCGACGTATGCGCGCGCGGATTGAGTTCGCCCGAACGGATTGCCCTGCAGGGCGGCAGCAACGGCGGCTTGGTGGCCGCTTCCGCCTTTGTACGCGCGCCCGCAAGCGTCGGTGCGCTGGTGTGCGAAATGCCGCTGACCGATATGCTCCGCTACCCGCTGCTTTCGGCCGGCGCGAGTTGGACGGACGAATACGGCAATCCGCTCAAATACGACGTTTGCCGCGATTATTGGGCGGCGCATTCGCCTTATCACAATCTTTCAGACGGCAAAGATTATCCGCCCGCACTGATGACCACCAGCCTTTCCGACGACCGCGTCCACCCCGCGCATGCGCTCAAGTTTTACGCCAAACTGCGGGAACATTCCCCGCAAAGCTGGCTGTATGCCCCCGACGGCGGCGGCCATACCGGCAACGGCACACAGCAGGATGCCGCCGACGAATTGGCCTGTGTGTTGGTATTTTTGCAGCAGGCGTT
>NZ_BCWL01000112.1 GCF_001592185.1 Bergeriella denitrificans NBRC 102155 | reverse complement strand
TAAAAACACGCAGGCCGTCTGAAAAAACGGCAGGTTTTCAGACGGCCTTCAATATATATCATGCAAAACATCATTTATTTATACGACCCTTTGTGCGGTTGGTGCTACGGTGCGTCCGCCGGTTTGGCCAAACTCGCCGCCGATCCGCAAAATCATATCCGCCTGCAAGCCACCGGTCTGTTTAGCCGCAGCAACCGCGTGATGGATGCGGAGTTTGCCGGATATGCTTGGGCAAACGACCAACGTATCGCGCAGCTGACGGGTCTTGAATTCAGCGAAGCCTACCGCAGGCACGTTTTGGAAACGCCGGGTGCGTTTGACTCGTGGTATTTGGTGCAGGGCATGACCGCCGTTGCCCAAACCGCGCCCGAACGCCAATTGGAAATGCTGGAAAAATTTCAGACGGCCCGCTATGTTGACGGCAGGCAAAACGCCGGGAAGGACACGGTGGCCGCCATCCTGACCGAAAACGGGTTGGCCGAAGCCGCCGCTTTATTGGATACGCCTGATTTGACTGCCGCTGCCGAACGGGAAATCCAAGCCGGCCAAGCGTTGATGCGGCAACACGGCTTGCGCGGCGTACCGGGTTTGCTGGTGCGTGAAACGGACGGCGGTACTTGGCGCGTTGAAGACAGCGGTGTACTATTCGCCTGATTGATTTCAATGTCATGCTGACGCTTTGCGCGGCATGGGTAAAGCGGGCGGGTGCTTTCGACAGCTGTAGCCGCTTGCGAAACCTGCTGCGGCGTTGGCTCGCACGGCTCAAATTTTCTTTGACCATGTTTTTAAACACAATAACATAGAAAGATCCGACATCATGATGAAAAAATCCTTACTCGTTCTGGCTTCCGCTCTGGCCTTGGCTGCCTGTGCGCCGGCAAAAACCGAAACCGCCGCCCCTGCGGCCGCTTCGTCCGCTCAGGCGCAGAGCCAAACCGAACGCAATAAAGCCAATGTATTGGCGTTTTACGATTTGGCGTTTAACCAGCACAAAGTCAAAGAGGCCACGGAGCAGTACGTCGGCGCGGAATACCTGCAGCATAATCCGGGCGTAGCCGACGGCGGCCAAGCCTTTATCGATGCGTTCGCACCGTTTTTGAAAGAACACCCCGGTTCCCGCGCCGAAGTGAAACGCGTGGCGGCCGACGGCGATTTGGTGTGGCTGCACGTGCACAGCCAAATGGATGAAAAAGACCGCGGCGAAGCCGTAGTCGATATTTTCCGCCTCGATGAAAACGGCAAAATCGTCGAACATTGGGATGTCATCCAAGCCGTACCGGAAAAAACCGTCAGCGGCCGCGGTATGTTCTAAAAATACCGCATAAGCATAAAAAAAGCCGTCTGAAAACTGCGCGTTTTCAGACGGCTTTTTTTATGCCCGGCGTAGGACAAAACCCGAAGCTAATCCGGAAGCGCGTTGCTGTCTGCCGCCTCGCGTTCCGTACAAACCGCATGGCGGGGCACTTTGTCCAGCTGCCAATGCGCCACCGCCCAATCCAGCAAATCGCGCGGGCGGGCGACCTCGGGCGCGGGCGGCAGGTTCAGATAGCCCATCACCTCGCGCAGCAGGGCTTCGCGGCGGAGCAAATCCAAAGCAGGCGCCAGCGTCTGCTTCGACCATTTCTGCCCCAGGCGGTTGGTCAGCAGCGGCAGGTGCGCGTATTGCGGCGTGGGCGCGCCCAAGCAGCGTTGCAGATAAATCTGGCGCGGCGTAGAAACCAGCAAATCCTGCCCGCGCACAATATGCGTGACCCCCTGCGCCGCATCGTCCGCCACCACCGCCAGCTGGTAAGCCCAGAAACCGTCTGCCCGCAGCAAAACAAAATCACCGATATCCCGCGCCAGATTTTGCGCGTATGCCCCGACAATGCCGTCTGAAAAACCCACGGTTTCATCGGGCACGCGCAAACGCCAGGCAGGCAGCTTGCCCGAAGCGGCAGGGCGGTCGGCCGGCACGCGGCAGCGTCCGTTGTACACAAAACCGTCCGTCCCCCGCGCCGCCGCAGCCTGCCAGTCTTTGCGGCTGCAATAGCAGGGATAGGCCGCCCCGCCGCTTTGCAGGCGCGCCAGCGTTGCGCGGTATAAATCATGACGGCGGCTTTGATACGCCACTTCCCCATCCCACTCGAAGCCGAACGCTTCCAAAGTATGCAGAATCGCATCCGCCGCCCCCGCCATCTCGCGCGGCGGATCCAAGTCTTCCATCCGCACCAGCCAGCGCCCGCCGTTGGCACGCGCATCGGCATAAGAAGCCAGCGCAGTCAGCAGCGAGCCGATATGCAGCAGGCCGGTGGGGCTGGGGGCGAAACGGCCGGTGTAGGGGGCGTGGTTCATTTATATACGGTAAAAATCGGATTAAATGGGAATTTTAAGATATTTTTTAGGGGATTTGAATGGAAGGCCGTCTGAAATCAGAGTTTTCAGACGGCCTTAATCGATATTGTTGGTGGCGGACCTGATTTGTGGTGTGGTGCGCCGCAATAGTGAAATGGCTAGGCGTTTGTCTGCAGAGTTGAGATTGATACTGCCTGGGGAAGCAGCCATTCGAGCAGAGTGCGGTTGACGACATGGGGCGTTTCAAACGGTGCCATATGTCCGGCTGACGGGAATACGGAAAGTTTTGCATGCGGTGCGATTTGCTGCATCTCCTGATGTTGCTCGACAGGGCTCCAGGTATCCAGTTCACCAGTGCCGAGCAGTAGCGGGCAGCGTATGGCGCGTAACACGGCGGCGGCATCGGGGCGATTGAGGAGGGCGCGGATTTGTTTGGCAAAATCATCATGCGTATGGCGCAATACCATCTCGGATAATGGCTCGACGATTTCAGGCTGCCGGTGGTGATGCCCGGCCAGCATCGGCAGCAGCCAGTGTGCAATCAAATGCGGCATACCGTATTGCTTGGCAGCTTGTACTAAGTCGGCACGTTTTTCGGTTTCTCCTTTTTTCAGCGGATGAACGCCGGTATCGAACAGAATCAGTTTTTCCACACGCTGCGGCGCCAGGCGGCAGATTTCGAGTGCTGCGCGTGCGCCCATGGAGTGTCCGGCCAAGACAAACGGCACGGAATCTTGCGCCAAAACATGTTCGGCCATGGCGGTTAAATCATCGAAACCCCGGAAGCTGAAGGTTTCAACATCAAAATAAGGTGCCAGCGCTGCCGCTTGGTGCTGCCAAACAGTGGCATCGCACAATAAGCCACATAATAAATAGATTTTGGGCTTCATGGGTTTCCTTTTGGTGAAAAAGCCGTCTGAAAATCAGCGCGCTGCCGAGTGTGGGCGGGCTGTTTCAGACGGCATGGAGCAGATTTTATCCTGCCGGTTTGAGCTGTTTCAGCTTCCATACAGCCGCAATCGCTAAGGCAAATACGGCGGCATTTAAGTAAAACAAGCTCACCGGCTGCCATCCGGCATCGAGCAAAAAGCCGATAATCATAGGCGAGACAATGCTGCCGGCACGTCCGAAAGTAATGGCCGTGCCCACGCCGCGGGCGCGGTTGGCGGATTCATAAAGCGTCGGGGCAACGGCATACAGCCCGGCTACCGAGCCGTTGGCAAAACTGCCGAGGAAAAAGGCCAGTGCCATGGCTAAGGTCAGTTGCGACAGGCTTTGCGCAAAGGATAAGGTCAAAAGCGCGGTTAACAGCAGGAAAACGGCGTGAACGGTTTTGATATTGAAGCGCGTCCCCAAAAAGCCGATAAAGATTGCGCCAAACATCGAGCCGATATTCATCCAGATGCCGACGCTGATGCCTTGTTCTGCCGTCATGCCCGCGCCGGTCAGCAGCTTGGGCGTCCAGCTCAAGATACAGTAAAACGCAAACATTACTAAAAAGAATGCTGCCCAAATCATCAGCGTCGGCATGGTGTTGCCTTGACCGAACAGGCTACCGAAGCCCGAAGAGGTCTGCAAGGTGTGTTGCGGCTTGGGCGGCAGGCTTTCCATACGCGGTAAAGCCAGTTTGGCAGTCAGTTTTTGCGCTTTACCCAAGGCGCCTTTGGGTTGCTGCGATAGCAGAAACTCCAATGATTCGGGCAAACACAGCCAAACCACGAAAATAAAGGCAGTAGAGAGCAGGCCGCCGAACAGGAATACCGACTGCCAGCCATAGGCTTCAATCAGATACATCGATACCAAGCCACCGCCGGTTGCGCCGATACCGTAACCGGCAGATTGCAGGCTGATGGTGAAGCTGCGCCATTTTGCGGAGGAGTATTCGCTGGTCAGTACATTGCTACTGGCCAAAATGCCGCCGATACCCACGCCTGTAATAAAGCGCAAAATGCCCAGCATCACAGCAGAAGTGCTGAAGCTACTCAGAATCATACCGGCCGATACCACCACGAGCGACAGTAAAATCACCGGCTTGCGGCCGAATTTATCTGCCTGCGGAGCCAATATCAGCGAGCCGGCGGCCATGCCGAACAGTCCTGAGCTGAGCAGCAAGCCGATTTGTGCGCCGGATAAACTCCATTCTTTGGCAACAGCCGAAGCAGTAAATGCCATCACCAATACATCGAAGCCGTCGATAATGTTCAAACAGATACAAATGGCAACCACCAACCATTGAAAAGCATTCATAGGCTTTTCATCAACTTGCCGTTTTAAAGTCATTGCATTCATGTTTTTCCTCCGAAGTGCGGTTTCGGTAGCGGATTCAACGGTTTGACCGAGCTGTCCGTTGTCAAAAAGATAATGGAAGCAGCGGTAAAAATCAATCTGGGAATATCAATTTAGTTGACAATAAAGAATCGCAAAAAATATTTGCCTTTGATTTGTATTGAAAATATCTATATGTTTTTATTTTATTTATTTTTTATCATTGTGATATTAAGACGGGTTTTACATTTTCTTAGTAGCAATCTTGTTGACAGTCTGTTGCTTGTTGATTAAATTTTTTCTACCACCTATGGTTTCAGGCAGCCTGAAACAGATACAGTCGTACACAACCAGCATGACACAAAGCGGCAGCAACGTATCATACTGATTGGAAATGACGATAACGATAAAACACCACACAGGAGGCAGAACATGACGACTACTTTTATCCGTAATGCCTGGTACGTTGCCGCACGCAGCGAAGAGGTTGGCGAGCAGCCTTTGGGACGCACTATTTGCAATGAGAAAATCGTTTTGTTCCGCAGCGGAGCAGGTGTTGCCGCCGTGGAAGACTTTTGTCCGCATCGTGGCGCCCCCCTGTCTTTGGGCTTTGTGCGGGACGGTAATCTGGTGTGCGGCTACCACGGATTGGAAATCGACTGCGCAGGCAAACCCCAATCCATGCCCATGCAGCGCGTACAAAGTTTTCCCTGCGTCCGCCCGTATGCCGTAGTGGAAAAATACGGCTTTATCTGGTTTTGGGCCGGTGAAAAAGAAACCGCAGACGAATCGCAGCTGCCTTATTTGGAATGGGCAGAAAGCGAGGAATGGGCATATGGCGGCGGCCTTTACCATATCCAAGCCGATTACCGTCTGATGATTGACAACCTGATGGATTTGACCCATGAAACCTATGTTCACGCCAGCAGCATCGGCCAAAAAGAAATTGACGAAGCACCATTAAAAACCACCGTCAACGGCGAAATCGTCACTTTGGAACGCAATATGGAAAATATCTACGCCCCGCCTTTCTGGCAAGCGTGTATGCGGTCCAAAGGTTTGGATGCCACACAACCGGTTGACCGCTGGCAACGCTGCCATTTTCATCTGCCGAGCAATGTTCATATCGAAGTCGGCGTTGCCGAGGCCGGACACGGCGGCTACCATGCGCCGGAGGAACGCAAAGTTTCCAGCATCGTCGTTGATTTCATCACCCCCGAAACTGAAACCTCGCATTGGTATTTCTGGGGCATGGCACGCCGCTTCAATGTGCAAGACGAGGAAACCACGCGCCAAATCCGCGACGGCCAAGGCAAAATATTCAGCGAAGATTTGGAAATGCTCGAGAAGCAGCAGCAAAACCTGCTCGATTACCCCGAGCGCCGCCTGTTGATGTTAAACATTGATTCCGGCGGCGTGCAGGCTCGGAAGCTCATCGACAAAAAAATCCAAGCCGAGCAGGCAGATGGAGGCTGATGATGAAAACACGCGTAACCGAAATCCGCAGTTGCGGCAGCAGGATTAAACTGCTAACCCTCGAGCCCGAAGACGGCAGCCGCCTGCCTGACTACACCGCCGGTGCACATATCGATCTGAAGCTCGGCAACGGCTTAATCCGCCAATATTCGCTTTGGCACTACCCGATGACCGATAACGCTTACCGCATTGCCGTCTTGCATGAAGAAACATCGCGCGGCGGATCGCAATATATACATGAGCATATCCGCATCGGTGACATACTGGATATCAATACGCCGCGCAACCTGTTTCCCCTGGCTGAAGGCAAACAGCGCGCCTTACTGTTTGCCGGCGGCATCGGCATTACGCCATTGATGGCCATGTTTGAAGCCCTGCTGCAGCAAGGTGTTGAAGTCAAACTGTATTACTTTTGCCGCAACGAAGCCGATATCCTTTTTGCCGAGCGCCTGCAACAGGCCGATGCGGCAGGTAAAGTCGAATTGATTCACCAAAGTCCGCGCCGTTCGCCCGAGTTGCTGTCAAGCCTGATTGAAGCACCTGCCGACGGCCTGCATCTTTACACCTGTGGCCCATTGGGTTTTATGGACGCCGTATTTCAGACGGCCTCGGCTAAAGGCTGGCCGTCTGAAAATCTGCATCGTGAGCTTTTTCAAGCGGCTCCTTTGGATGAGTCGGAAAACCGTCCGTTCCAAGTTCAAATCGCCAGTAATGGCGCACTTATCGATATTCCGGCTGATAAAAGCATCACGCAGGTCTTGGAAGAAGAAGGCTATTTTGTGCCGGTTTCCTGCGAAGAAGGTATTTGCGGCACCTGTCTGACCCATTTGGTTGACGGCGAAGTTCTGCATCGCGACCAATTCCTGACCGAGGAAGAACATGCCGAAGGGAAAGTATTCACCCCATGCTGCTCGCGTGCGCGTTCGGATGTTTTGGTATTGGATTTATGAAACGACTAT
>NZ_BCWL01000111.1 GCF_001592185.1 Bergeriella denitrificans NBRC 102155 | reverse complement strand
TGCTGATATTTTCAGGTATATCAACAAATCGTCGGGCAAAAGTGCCCGACCTACTGCTATAGTCGAAGAAAATAAGAATGAGACAAGGCAGTACAGATAGTACGACAAGGCGCAGCAACGCCGTATCATTCTTATTTTCAATGACTATACTTGTACTGTCTGCGGCTCGCCGCCTTGTATCAGAATTTACGCTCCGACTGTATTAAATGACGATAAAACGCGGCCAGGCCGCACCGCCCTATATATAAGGAATACGAATGGCAGAAGTCATTGCTTTTTTAATCGAACACTTTCAAGATTTCGACCGCTGCCCGCCGCCGGAGGATTTAGGCCCGTTCCTTGAAGATGCCGGATTCGACACCATGGAAATCGGCAATACGCTGATGATGATGGAAGTATTGTTCAACAGCTCCGAATTTGCCGCCGAGCCGCTTTTCGGCGATTCGCTGCGCGTTTACTGCAACGAAGAAACTGAAGTTTTGTCGGCTGAAATCGTCGGGCTGCTGCATTATCTGGCCGCAGAAAACGCCATCAGCCCGGAGCAGCGCGAAATGGTGGTGCACGCCCTGACCCACATTCCAGCCGACGAAATCACCTTGGATACGGCCAAAGTGCTGACCCTGCTCGTTTTGTGGGCGCACAAAAGCGAGCTGCCCGTTTTAATCGGCGATGACTTGATGAGCGCGCTGCACGGCAAAGCCGTCATGCACTAACCCCGTTCCACCCATACCCCGCATTTTTTCAGACGGCCTGCCGGAGCCGCAGGCCGTCTGAAAACAGCAAACCACCGATAAGCAAAGAGTACAACGATGGCAAAAAACCTATTAATCGTCGAGTCTCCGTCCAAAGCCAAAACCTTAAAAAAATATTTGGGCGGCGATTTTGAAATCTTGGCCTCCTACGGCCACGTCCGCGACCTGGTGCCGAAAAACGGCGCCGTCGATCCCGACAACGATTTCGCCATGAAATACCAGCTGGTGTCGCGCAACAGCAAACACGTCGATGCCATCGTTGCCGCCGCCAAAGAAGCCGAAAACCTCTATCTCGCAACCGACCCGGATAGGGAAGGCGAAGCGATTTCCTGGCATCTGCAGGAAATCCTCAAATCCAAGCGCAGCCTGAAAAACCTCAAGCCGCAGCGCGTCGTGTTTCACGAAATCACCAAAAACGCCGTATTGGACGCCATCGCCCATCCGCGCGAATTGGAATCCGACCTGGTGGACGCGCAGCAGGCGCGCCGCGCTTTGGACTATCTGGTCGGCTTCAACCTGTCGCCGCTGCTGTGGAAAAAAATCCGCCGCGGCTTGAGCGCAGGGCGCGTACAAAGCCCCGCGCTGCGCCTGATTTGCGAGCGCGAAAACGAAATCCGCGCCTTCGAAGCGCAAGAGTATTGGACGGTACACCTCGACAGCCACAAAGGCCGCAGCAAATTTACCGCCAAGCTGGTGCAGTACGGCGGCGAAAAACTCGAGCAGTTTTCCTTGCCCGACGAAGCCGCCCAAGCCGCAGTATTGGCCGAACTCGCCGGAAAAGAAGCCGTTGTCGGCGCCGTAGAGAAGAAAAAGCGCAGCCGCAACCCCGCCGCACCGTTTACCACCTCCACCATGCAGCAGGACGCCGTGCGCAAACTCGGCATGACCACCGACCGCACCATGCGCACCGCCCAGCAGCTTTACGAAGGTATCGACGTCGGACAAGGCGCCATCGGTCTGATTACCTATATGCGTACCGACAGCGTCACGCTGGCCGATGAAGCACTCACCGAAATCCGCCACTACATCGAAAACAAAATCGGCAAAGCCTACCTGCCGGGCGCGGCCAAACAATACAAAACCAAATCCAAAAACGCCCAAGAAGCGCACGAAGCCATCCGCCCGACCTCCGTGTACCGCACCCCCGAGAGCGTGAAGCCGTTTCTGACCGCCGATCAGTTCAAACTTTACCAAATGATTTGGCAGCGTACCGTCGCCTGCCAGATGACACCGGCCAAGTTTGACCAAACCACCGTCGATATCACCGTGGGCAAAGGCATATTCCGCGTCACCGGCCAAGTACAGACCTTCGCCGGCTTTCTGAGCGTGTACGAAGAAAGCACCGACGACGAAGAGGGCGAAGACAACAAAAAACTGCCGGAAATGGCCGAAGGCGACGCCCTGCCCGTCGACAAACTCTATGGTGAGCAACACTTCACCAGCCCGCCGCCGCGTTTCAATGAAGCCACCCTGGTCAAAGCACTGGAAGAATACGGCATCGGCCGCCCCTCGACCTACGCCAGCATCATCTCCACGCTCAAAGACCGCGAATACGTAACCCTTGAGCAAAAACGCTTCATGCCCACCGATACCGGCGACATCGTCAACAAATTCCTGACCGAACACTTCGCCCAATACGTCGATTACCACTTCACCGCCAAGCTCGAAGACCAGCTCGACGAAATCGCCAGCGGCAAGCGGAAGTGGGTACCCGTCATGAGCCAATTCTGGAAAGGCTTCAGCAAACAGGTCGAAGAAAAAGAAGGCATCGAGCGCGCCAAATTCACCACCGAAGAGCTCGACGAAAACTGCCCGAAATGCGGCCAACACAAGCTGCAAATCAAATTCGGACGCAACGGCCGCTTCGTCGCCTGCGCGGGCTATCCCGAGTGCAGCTACACCCGCAACGTGAACGAAACCGCCGAAGAAGCCGCAGAGCGCACCGCCAAAGAAGCCGCCGAACAAGCCGAACTCGACGGGCGCGAATGCCCCAAATGCGGCGGCGGCCTCGTGTACAAATACAGCCGCACCGGCAGCAAATTCATCGGCTGCGCCAACTATCCCAAGTGCAAGCACATCGAGCCCTTGGAAAAACCGAAAGACACCGGCGTAGCCTGCCCGCAATGTCAAAAAGGCCATTTGGTCGAGCGCAAATCCCGCTACGGCAAACTGTTTTACAGCTGCGAAACCTACCCCGACTGCAACTACGCCACCTGGAACCCGCCCGTGGCCGAAACCTGCCCCAAATGCGCCTGGCCGGTATTGACCATCAAAACCACCAAACGCTGGGGCGTGGAAAAAGTCTGCCCGCAAAAAGAATGCGGCTGGAAAGAGCAGATTGAACCGCCGGCTCCGAAAGGCAGCGCGGCGGAAGAATAAGGCGCTGATGGTCAAAAGCCGTCTGAAAATACAGATTTTTCAGACGGCTTTTTATTTTTAACGTACAATAAGGCAAAATAATCAAGGGAGTAGCGCAATGAAACCTTCCGAAATCATTACCCGCCACCGCCAAACCATCCGCGATATCGCCGCCCGCTTTCCCGTTGCTAACGTACGCATTTTCGGTTCGACCGCAAGAGGGCAGGATAAAGACGGCAGCGACTTGGATTTACTGATTGACCCCTTACCGCATACCACCCTTTTCGACTTGGGCGGCCTGCAGGACGAATTGGAAACCCGCTTGGGTGTACGCGTCGATGTCTGCACGCCTCAAGATTTGCCGGTTTCTTTCCGGCAGCAGGTATTAAACGAGGCGCAGGCATTATGAATATTGACCGCAAACGGGACTATCTAAGCCATATCCGAAAAGCTGCCCAAAATGCCGTTGATTTCAATCAAGGTTTGCAGCTATCGGATTTTCTAGCTGATGAACGTACCCAGCAAGCCACCGTAATGAGTTTGCTGATTGTCGGCGAAGCGGCTACCAAGTTGATGAATGACTACCCTGAATTTACCGAGGCCAATGCACATATCCCATGGCGCAGTATGCGCGGTATGAGAAACCGCATTGCCCACGGTTATTTCGGTATCGATTGGGCTGTTGTATGGGAGACTGTTCAGACGGCCTTACCGGATTTGTTGGATAAGTTGGAAAAGGTACGGATGTAAAACAGGCACAAAAAAGCCGTCTGAAAATACAGATTTTTCAGACGGCTTTTTTGTGTTTTCGGTTTAGGCCGCTATGCCTGGCAGCCGAACGGTGCGCTATTCAGTGCACCTGAAACGGCAGAAACGATACATCCATCACATAGGCTTTGGGGTTGCGCCAATCGACTTTGACGGTTACGGTGTCGCCGAGATACGGCTCGGGGTCGGTGGTCATCGGCGGGCTGACGAACTGCCGCATTTTGCCGTCGTAGGGATTGGGGGCGACGGCGATGATTTCGTATTTGTCGCCCTGGCTGTTTTTCGAGCCGCTGTTCCAATGGCGTACTTCCTGCACCGCCGCTTGGATTTCCGTGCCGTGCGCCTGCGCTTGCTGCCCGCCTTCGTATTTCGGCCACAAGACGAAATAAATCAGCGCGGCGAAAACCACGGCCATGATGCCGCTGACGGGATTGGGGGCGACAAAGGTCACGACCAACAGGATAAAGGTAACAGCGAGGGCGATGATGATGGTGGTTAGGGTAATCATGGTGGTTTCTGATCGGTAAGGGGGATTGTTGGGGAACTTCAATCCTGCTGCGGCGTCGGCTTCCTGCCTTGCAGCGGAATGGATGCACCGGCTATACGCGGGTTTTCAGACGGCCTGCGGGGTCAATACAGCAGTTTTTTACGCGGGCGGGCTTCGGCGGGCGCGGCGGCGTTGAGCGGCTGCAGGTCAAGTATGCTTTCGGTGCGGCCGCTTTCGCCTAGCGTGTCTTCATATTCGGCCACCAGCTTAAGTGTGCCGCTGAAACGCTGATCGGGAATGCGCGCGCGCAGCGTGCGGCTGTCGGCAACAAGGCCGGCGGTCGTTTCGCCGGCGGCCAGCGCGTCCATGCCGTTTTGAAACAGCGGCAGCAGCGTTAAGGCTTGCGCCACGGCTTCGGAGGCGGGGTGTCCGGCTTCCAGCGCGATTTGGAAGCGCAGGTTGTGCGCCGGGCCTTTGCCGTGGTTACAGACGGCCAGTGCCAGCATTTCCGGCTGCTCCGCCACGGGTTGCAGGGTGGCGCGGACGATAGGTTGCACGGCTTCCTGCTTCAGGCGCGTTTCCTGCGCCAGGCGTGTGTTTTTCGCGCGGAGATTGGCTGCCACTAAGGCATAAGCGAGAAAAACCAGCGCGCTTGCGGCGATGGCGGCCACCACGGCGGGCAGGTCGGCCAGATAGGCTTGCGGGTTGAGCCACAGGCAGGCGGTCAGGAAGCCGGCAAAGAAAATCAAAACGTAGAGAAACGGCGCAAAACGGCGGTGCAATGAAGTATTCACGGTCATTCTCGCAAGCGTGTCGGCGGGTGGTCGGATGGGTCGGCGCGGCGCCGTCTGCCGCTGCCCCGAAGGGAGATAGTCGAACATACGGAATGTTGACGATAAAGGCCGTCTGAAAACGGGCTAATTTCGTTTTCAGACGGCCTTATTTTAACAGATTATCCGCTCAGGCTTCGGTGACCGAATCGCGCGAGAAGGTTTTTTCGCAATAATGGCATTTCAGGCGCGTTTGGTCTTTTTGGCGGCGGACATAAAAGCGGCTTTTCACCGGCTCGCCGTGGCTGGCGCAGTTGCTGTTGGGGCAGCGGAACACTTCGGCAATCACGTCGGGCAGCGCAATCTGCATTTTATGCACGACTTTGAAGTCTTCAATCACATTTACCGTTGCTTCGGGCGCGAACAAGGCCAGGCGGTTGGCAGCTTTTTCGTCGAGACGCACGCCCGAGATTTTGATGATGTCTTTGCTGCCCTGCGTTTTGCTCGGCAGGTTGAAGCCCACGGTAACCGCGCTGCCGTAGTGCAGCAGCTTGAACTGGCGCAGAATGGCCAGGCCTTTGCCGGCGGGAATGTGGTCGATAACCGTGCCGTTTTCAATCGCTTCGACGCTGTATTGTTTTTTGTCCATGTTCCGCTCCTTACACTTCTTCGTTCAAGACCAGCGACAGCATCGCCATGCGCGCGTACACGCCGTTGACGGCCTGCTCGAAATAATAGGCGTGCGGCGTGGCATCGACGTCGGGGTGGATTTCGTCCACGCGCGGCAGCGGGTGCAGCACGCGCAGATTGGGCTTGGCATTGGCCAGCATGGCGGCATTCAGGTTGAACTTGCCTTGGATTTTGGCAAACTCCTGCTCGTCGAAACGCTCGCGCTGCACGCGGGTCATGTAGAGAATGTCCGCCCATTCCGCCGCTGTTTCAAGGCTGTCGAACACCTGCCATGTGCAGCCCGCTTCGTCCAATTCCTCGGTGATGTAGTCGGGCATCGCCAGGCTAGGCGGTGATACGAAGGCAAATTCGCAGCCCCAGCGTTTCAGAGCTTGCGCCAGCGAATGCACGGTGCGGCCGTATTTCAAATCGCCGCACATGGCGATTTTCAAATTATTCAGACGGCCTTGCGTTTCCTGAATGGTGACCAAATCCAGCAGGGTTTGGCTCGGATGCTGGTTGGTGCCGTCGCCCGCGTTCAATACCGGCACGGCGGAAAACTCGGCGGCAATCCGCGCCGCGCCGTCTTTAGGGTGGCGCTGGATAATCGCATCGGTATAGCCCGAGATAATCCGCGCGGTGTCGGCCAGCGTTTCGCCTTTTTTCGCGCTGGTGTTGGCGCCGTCTGAAAAACCGATGACCTTGCCGCCCAAGCGCTGCACGGCGGTTTCAAAAGACAGGCGGGTGCGGGTGGACGGCTCGAAAAAGCACGAGCCGATCAGCTTGCCTTTCAGCAAGTCGCCGCGCGGCTCGGCTTTGAGTTTCAGGGCGGTATTCAGCAGCAGCTCGAGCTGGGCGGTGGTCAAATCCGAAATGGAGATGACGTGTTGCTGGTAGAGCGGATTAGGCATGATGGGTTTCCTTATTTCATAGAGCCATTCAAAATCACCATGAGGCGGCCCGGCTGCGCCTTGCCCCCGATTGATTTTGTCCGACTATAAAAAAACCCGCTACGGCGGGATAGTAAACGGAATGACAAAATAACGACAGCGCTGCGGCGGGCAGCGCGGGCAAGCAGTCGAAGCGGATAGAAAGGGTTCATACAGTTGCCGTAAGCGGTCAATCCAATCAGGGGATTATCGCATATTTGCAGGCCGTCTGAAATATCGTATCGGTAAATTAAAGCCGTCTGAAAAACCATGCGGTATGTTCAGACGGCTTTTTGCGGTTTAACCGGCTTAATCAAAGCC
>NZ_BCWL01000110.1 GCF_001592185.1 Bergeriella denitrificans NBRC 102155 | reverse complement strand
CCATTCTTATTTTATTCGACTATAATTTCTCCAACTATACAAAAAAAGCCGTCTGAAAATCGATGATTTTCAGACGGCTTTTTTTACTCTGCGCAACCGTTATTTTTTCAGACGGCCGTGCAGTTCCTGTACGCTGTACACGCCCATGGCGTTGAGGCTTTTCGCGCCTTCGCTCATGGCTTCGCCGCCGGCGACGGTGGTGTATTGCGGTACGCGCTGGGTCAGCGAGGTGCGGCGGATGCTGTGGCTGTCGGCCACGGACTGGGCGTCGCTGCCTACGGTGTTGATGACCAGTGCGATGTCGCCGTTTTTAATCATATCGACGATGTGCGGGCGGCCTTCCAGCACTTTGTTGACCGTTTGGGCGGTGATGCCGTGTTCGGCCAGATAGGCTGCTGTGCCGCGGGTGGCGCAGAGGCCGTAGCCTAAGGCTTGGAAGTTTTTGGCGGTTTTCAGCAGCAGCGGTTTGTCTTCGTCGCGTACGGCGAGGAAGACTTTGCCGGTGGCGGGCAGGCGTTCGCCGGCGCCGAGCTGGGATTTGAGGTAGGCTTCGCTGAAGGTGGCGCCTACGCCCATCACTTCGCCGGTGGAGCGCATTTCGGGGCCGAGGATGGTATCGACGCCGGGGAATTTGATAAACGGGAACACGGCTTCTTTCACGGCGTAGAAATCGGGGATGACTTCTTTTTCAACACCTTGTTCTTTCAGTGAAATACCCGCCATGGCGCGCGCGCCGACTTTGGCCAGCGGTACGGAAGTCGCTTTGGAGACGAACGGTACGGTGCGCGATGCGCGCGGGTTGACTTCGAGTACGAAGACGGTGCCGTCTTGTACGGCGAATTGGACGTTCATCAGGCCGACGACGTTCAGGGCGTAGGCCATGGCTTTGGTTTGGCGGCGGATTTCGTCTTGGATTTCCTGGCTCAGGGAGTAGGGCGGCAGCGAGCAGCCGGAGTCGCCGGAGTGGATGCCGGCTTGCTCGACGTGCTGCATGATGCCGCCGATAACGACTTCTTTGCCGTCTGAAACGCAGTCGACATCGACTTCAATGGCGTTGTTCAAGAAGAAATCGAGCAATACGGGGCTGTCTTCGGAAACTTGTACGGCTTCGCGCATATAGGTTTTGAGCTGTTCTTGCGAATGTACGACCTGCATGGCGCGGCCGCCGAGTACGTACGACGGGCGCACCACCAGCGGGTAGCCGATTTCTTCGGCCAATACCAGGGCTTCTTCTTCGTTGCGGGCGGTGCGGTTGGGCGGCTGGCGCAGGCCGAGGTCGTTGAGCACTTTTTGGAAGCGTTCGCGGTCTTCGGCGGCGTCGATGCTGTCGGCGGAGGTGCCGATGATGTTGACGCCGTTTTCCACCAGCGCGTTGGCGAGTTTGAGCGGGGTTTGGCCGCCGTAATGCACAATCACGCCCCACGGGTTTTCGGTACGCACGATTTCGAGTACGTCTTCCAGCGTCAGCGGCTCGAAATAGAGGCGGTCGCTGGTGTCGAAGTCGGTGGAGACGGTTTCGGGGTTGCAGTTGACCATGATGGTTTCGAAACCGCTTTCGCGCAGGGCGAGCGCGGCATGTACGCAGCAGTAGTCAAACTCGATGCCTTGGCCGATGCGGTTGGGGCCGCCGCCGAGAATCATGACTTTGCGTTTTTCAGACGGCCGGGCTTCGCACTCTTCTTCGTAGGTGGAGTAGAGGTAGGCGGTGTCGGTGGCGAATTCGGCGGCGCAGGTGTCCACGCGTTTGTACACGGGGTGCAGATTCAGCGCGTAGCGGTGTTCGCGCACTTCTTTTTCGCCCACATTCAACAGTTGCGCCAAACGCTTGTCGGCAAAGCCTTTGCGTTTCAGACGGCGTAAAGCGGCGTAGTCCAAATCTTGCAGGCTGCCTGAAGCCACGGCGGCCTCTTCTTTGATTAAATCTTCGATTTGCGCTAAGAACCACGGATCGATGGCGCAGATTTCGTGGATGTCGGCAATGCTGAATCCGGCGCGGAAGGCGTCGGCGACATACAGGATGCGCTCGGGGCCGGGGTTGGCCAGCTCGCGGCGGATTTCGGCTTTGTCTTCGGTTTTCGGGTTGAAGCCGCACAGGCCGGTTTCCAAGCCGCGCAGGGCTTTCTGCATGGATTCCTGAATAGTGCGTCCCATCGCCATCACTTCGCCCACGGATTTCATCTGCGTGGTTAAGCGGTCGTCGGCAGCCGGGAATTTTTCAAAGGCAAAACGCGGGATTTTGGTGACGACATAATCGATGCTCGGCTCGAACGATGCGGGCGTGCGGCCGCCAGTGATGTCGTTTTTCAACTCGTCCAGCGTAAAGCCCACCGCCAATTTCGCGGCCACTTTGGCAATCGGGAAGCCTGTGGCTTTGGAAGCCAGCGCGGAAGAGCGCGATACGCGCGGGTTCATCTCGATCACAATCATCTCGCCGTTAGCGGGGTTGATGGCAAACTGCACGTTGGAGCCGCCGGTGTCCACGCCGATTTCGCGCAATACCGCCAAAGAAGCGTTACGCATGATTTGGTATTCTTTGTCGGTGAGCGTTTGCGCGGGGGCGACGGTAATCGAGTCGCCGGTGTGTACGCCCATCGGGTCGAAGTTTTCGATGGAGCAGATGATGATGCAGTTGTCGTTTTTATCGCGCACCACTTCCATCTCATACTCTTTCCAGCCGAGTACCGATTGCTCGATCAAAAGCTCGTGGGTGGGCGATGCGTCGAAACCGCGTTCGCAAATCGCCAAAAATTCGTCTTTATTGTAGGCAATGCCGCCGCCCGAACCGCCCATGGTGAAAGACGGGCGGATCAGCGTCGGAAAGCCCACCTGCTCCTGCGCCGCCAAGGCTTCGTTCATGGTGTGGCAGACAAACGATTTCGGGCAATGCAGGCCGATTTTTTCCATCGCTTCCTTAAAACGGCCGCGGTCTTCGGCTTTGTCGATGGCGTCTTCGGTCGCACCGATCAGCTCGACATTGTATTTCGCCAACACGCCGTTGCGCGCCAAATCCAGCGCACAGTTGAGTGCCGTTTGGCCGCCCATGGTCGGCAATACGGCGTCGGGGCGTTCTTTGGCGATAATCTTCTCAACCGTCTGCCACATAATCGGCTCGATGTAGGTTACATCGGCCATATCGGGGTCGGTCATGATGGTGGCGGGGTTGGAGTTCACCAGAATGACTTTATAGCCCTCCTCGCGCAAGGCTTTGCACGCCTGCGCGCCGGAATAGTCGAATTCGCAGGCTTGTCCGATGACGATGGGGCCGGCGCCGATGATGAGGATGGATTTTAGGTCGGTACGTTTGGGCATGTTTTCTCTTTCACTATCATTTATAACTGTATTGAATAGGGTTGATGGCACCCTGCTTAAGCAAGCGTAGGTTGGGTTTGTAAACCCAACATATCTGAAATATCCGGTAATGTTACAGGTAATAAAATAAAGTGTTGGGTTGATAACCCAACCTACCGCCGGGATTTCATCACAAGCTACATTTTTCAGACGACCTGACGATTACCCTTAAGGATAACATTGCCGTGTATGCAAAACACGCATAATGGTAATGTGGGAAGCGTTGATTTCATACACAATCAGATAATTGGGATGGATAATCCATTCGTGGGTTTGTTCTACTCGCCCGCGCCGTCCGATATAGGGTAATACTGTTAAATTGGCGGTGCTCTCTTGGATGAATTGTTCCATTTCAAATGCGGCGGTCGGGTTATCGTTGAAGATAAAATCGATAATCTCGTCCACATCGTCCAGCGCAGGGGCAGTCCATTCAAGCAGGAGTGTCATGTTTTAACTTTTCCAAGCGTTCCGCACGCTTGGCGGCAAAATGTGCCAACGCGGCTTCATGGCTGACGGTCGGGGCTTGGCGTGCTTCGGCAACTTTGGCACGAAACCAAGTATCGTATTCGTTCGCTGCTTGCGTGTTGTCAAATTCATGCAATCTGGGGTCGAGCTTTAAGGTATTCATGCTTGCTCCCTGTGTTTATTGTTAGGCTTTCAACCTAACACGGTCAATATTCCGCTTTTTTCAGACGGCCTTACACATCCAATTTCAAATCGCCGTCTTTAATCCAGCCGATTTTCCGTAAAGGCCGGGCAATCAGCAAGGTCAATATAGCGGGCAGAATAAAATGCAGCAGGGCGATGGCGAGCCAGATTTCGGCCGAATTGCCCATGGCGCTGATGGTGCCGATTTGTCCGACCAGGCCGCTGGTGCCCATGCCGGCGCCGCTGGGGATGTTGGCCATCTGAAAACCAAGCGTGGCCAGCGGGGCGATAAGGGCGGATGCTAAAGTCGGCGGTATCCAGATGCGCGGGTTTTTCACAATATTGGGCATTTGCAGCATGCTGGTGCCCAGGCCGTGGCTGAGCAGGCCGCCGATGCGGTTTTCACGATAACTCATTACGGCAAAGCCGATCATTTGCGCGCAGCAGCCGATTGTGGCTGCGCCTGCCGCCAAGCCGCTTAAGGAAAGGGAAATGGCGATGGCGGCGCTGGAAATGGGCAGGGTCAGTATCATGCCCATCAATACGGCGACGATGATGCTCATGGCGAAAGGTTGCAGCTCTACCGACCACATAATCCATGCGCCCAATCCGGCGGTGGCGGCGGCAATTGCGGGGCCGATAAATTGCGCTGCGGCCATGCCCGATACCAAGGTGGCGGCGGGGGTGGCGATAATATCCACCGGCGTGGTTTTGCTGACTAATTTGCCGAGTTCCGCGCCGATGGCAGCGGCGATAAAGCAGCCGACCGGCCCGCCGAGCGCGGCGCCTGCGGTACCGGTGGCGGCGCTGGCGAACAATACTAGCGGCGGGGCTTTGAGGGCATAGGCCACGCCGACGCCGATTGCCGCGCCCATCGCGCTTTGCGCCTGTGCGCCGACTTCGACCAGCCACGGTAAATCCATCCAACCGCCGATGCTTTTTAAAATCAGCCCGACAATCAGCGAACCGAATAAGCCTAGAGCCATAAAATTCAGGGCGTCTATGCCGTAGCGGCGCAGGGAGAATTCGATGTTTTGCTTGGCCAGAAATGCTTTGATTTCCATCGTTTCTCCTCCGGTGTGGTGGTGGCGTTTGGCGGTTTGCTTATCGCTATGGAACACAAAATGATACGGCTTTGCGGTATTGCTTCATTCTGTGTAATCCGACTGTATTTTTCAGACGGCCTGACCCATGTCGGATTAGTCTGTCTGCGGATCCAGCGCCTCGGTAGCCAAGCGCAGGCGTTGCCAGGCGATGCGTTGGAAGTCGGTGTAGGCGGTCCACAGGGCGTCTTGGCTCATGATGCTGTGTTCGCCCGGGGTGGTCAAGTCGAGGCTTGCGCCGTTTTCCAAGGCTTCGTGCAGGGCGAGGTATTCGCCGCCGGTGTAGAAGCCGTCGAGCTCGTTTATCAGTTCGGCTGCCTGCTGCCAGCGGGCGAGGTCGGCTTCCAATTCGGGCAGCAGGGCGCACCATTCGCGGTAGCGGCTTTGGATATGGTTAATCCTGTTTTGCATATTGTGCATATCGGGGTGGTGCGCCATATCTGCTCCGTTGCCAGGCCGTCTGAAAATCAGACGGCTTTGGCTGCTTTCATGTTGGCAATGAATTTGTCGAACAGGTAGGCAACGTCGTGCGGGCCGGGGCTGGCTTCGGGGTGGCCTTGGAACGAGAAAGCGGCGCGGTCGGTCAGCTCGATGCCTTGCAGTGAGCCGTCAAACAGTGATTTGTGGGTCACTTTGACATTGGCGGGCAGGGTGTCGGCATCGACTTGGAAGCCGTGGTTTTGGCTGGTAATCATGACTTTGCCGCTGCCTAAATCTTGCACGGGGTGGTTGGCGCCGTGGTGGCCGAAGGGCATTTTGCTGGTTTTCGCGCCCACGGCCAGGCCGAGCAGCTGGTGGCCCAGGCAGATGCCGAACAGGGGTTTTTCTGCGGCCAGCAATTCGCGGATGGCTTCGATGGCGTAAGCGCAAGGCTCGGGATCGCCGGGGCCGTTGGACAGGAATACGCCGTCGGGGTTCATCGCCAATACGTCTTTGGCGGGCGTTTGCGCGGGCACGACGGTCAGACGGCAGCCGCGTTCAGCCAGCATACGCAGGATGTTGGTTTTCACGCCGAAATCATAGGCGACAACATGGAAGGGTTGCTCGGCGGGCGCGGTGAAGCCTTGTCCCAGCTTCCACTCGCCTTCGTTCCATTCGTAGCTTTCGGTGCAGCTTACTTCTTTGGCCAAATCTTTGCCGACCATGCTGCCGAATGCGGCAATCAGCTCTTGGGCTTTGGCTTCGGTGGCATCCGCGCCGGTCAGAATGGCGCCGGCCTGTGCGCCTTTGTCGCGCAGGATTCGGGTCAGGCGGCGGGTGTCGATGTCGGCGATGGCCACGGTTTGGTTGCGTACCAAATACTCTTGCAGACTTTCGGATGCGCGGAAGTTGCTGTGCAAGAGCGGCAGGTCGCGGATAATCAGGCCGGCGGCATAAACGGCGCGGCTTTCCACGTCTTCGCCGTTGGTGCCGGTGTTGCCGATGTGCGGGTAGGTCAGGGTCACGATTTGCTTGCAGTAAGACGGGTCGGTCAGGATTTCCTGATAGCCGGTCATGGAGGTGTTGAACACGACTTCGCCGGAAGTCGAGCCGTTGTAACCGATGGATGTGCCGTGGAATACGCTGCCGTCTGCGAGAACGAGAATTGCCGGTGTGGTCATAATCATTTCCTGTCTTACCTGGATATTGGTCGGGAGGCCGCCTGAATGCGGTATATATTCGGAGAGCTTAATTTCTGCTACGGCGTTGGCTCGCCTTGTATCAGAATTTACGCTTCGACTATAGTTTGATTCCGTGCGTCTGGCTGTGTTTTCAGACGGCCTGTAAATGCGGGCTAAAAAAAACACGCGGCGCGGCTTGTTATGAAGCGGCGTTACGTGCTTTCAGGTATTCAAATCAGATGTAAAAAATACCTCAGAAGCAACGTATTTTAAGCGAAAATGCCGCGGCTTTCAAGGGCTGGAAGCGGACGGCGGGGTTGGACGGTAAAAAAGCCGTCTGAAAATCAGACGGCTTTTTTACTTG
>NZ_BCWL01000109.1 GCF_001592185.1 Bergeriella denitrificans NBRC 102155 | reverse complement strand
TGTGTGTTCGACTAAATGAGAGATTATATCACTTGTCGCTTTGAATCCAAACAAAATAGCGGGTGTTCATTGATTGTGGCTATTTTTGAGATATAGCCATTCAAAATCAGCATGAGACGATGCCAGGCAAAGACGCATCATTTTGTGTTGAATGGCGATAATGATAGAATGGGGCGGTTATTTCTGAGCTAAACAGGGGCGTCATCATGAAGTTTGCAACCAAAGCCATTCACAGCAGCTACGATTGCGAGGAGCACAACCGCGCGCTGATGCCGCCGATTTATCAAAACAGTATGTTTGCCATGAATGAAATCGGCGAGCAGATTCCTTACCGCTATTCGCGCTTGAGCAATCCGACCCGTAAAATTCTGGAAGATACGGTGGCGGATTTGGAACACGGCGAGGCGGGTTTTGCTTTTGCCAGCGGCATGGCGGCGATTGATGCGGTGTGGCGCACTTTTCTGCAGCCGGGCGATACGATTGTGGCCGTGGCCGATATTTACGGTGGCGCTTATGATTTGCTGACCGAGGTGTACGCCAAGTGGGGCGTGAATGTGGTGTTTGCCGATTTGGGCAATCCGGATAATCTGCTGGCCGAACACAATGTGAAAATGCTGTGGTTGGAAACGCCGTCCAATCCGCTGCTGCGGCTGGTGGACATTCCTGCGCTGGCGGCCAAAGCCAAAGCGGCGGGCGCGCTGGTGGGCATAGACAATACCTTCGCCACGCCTTATCTGCAGCAGCCTTTGGATATGGGCTGCGATATCGTGTTCCACTCGGCCACCAAATACCTGTGCGGCCATTCGGATGTGCTGATGGGCGTGCTGGCCGTGAAGAGCAAGGCGCTGGCCAAGCCGTTGCAGGCGATGATGGTCAACAGCGGAGCGGTGGCGGGGCCGATGGATTGCTGGTTGGTGTTGCGCGGTATCAAAACGCTGGCGTTGCGTATGCAGGCGCATTGTGCCAACGCGCTTGAGATAGCCCGCCGCTTGGAAGCGCATCCGGCGGTAGAAAAAGTTTTTTATCCCGGCCTGCCGTCGCACGAGCATCACGCGCTGGCGCAAAAGCAGATGCCGCGCGGCGTGGGCGGCGTGGTAACGGTTTATCTGAAAAACGATACCCGCGAGGCGGCTAACAGCGTGATTAAAAACATGAAACTCGTCCGCATGGCTTCCAGCCTCGGCGGGGTGGAAAGCCTGGTCAACCACTGCTATACGCAGTCGCACAGCGGCGTGCCGCACGATGTGAAAGCCGAAATGGGCATCCGTGTCGGCCTGTTGCGCTTTTCCATCGGTATCGAAGATGCAGACGATATCTGGCAGGACATTTCCGCCGCGCTGGATACCACGCTGTAAGCGGTATCGGCAGGGCAGGCCGTCTGAAAACCGCTGCGGATTTTCAGACGGCCTGTTTGTAAGATAAGGCAATAAGCGGGCGCAACTCTTTCAGACGGCCTTATCTGTTGGTAAAATAGGCGTTTGTCGGGCAGAAGCGGCGACGCAAAATCTTGCTGCCTTGCCCGCGCCTTTAGTGTACGCCCGTACGCGGCGTTGACGGCCGCCCGCATGACTTGACGGCTGATTTCTCACTATCCGCCCCGGCCGCCTGAAAGGCGGCGGCTCTATCGACCTTTACTCTGGGACGCTTGCCGATGTTTGCAATCTTGGAAGCTTTTTTTGTCGAATACGGCTACATCGCCGTCTTTCTCGTGTTGGTGGCCTGCGGTTTCGGCGTGCCGATTCCCGAAGACATTACGCTGGTCACGGGCGGCGTGATTTCCGGCCTGGGCTATACCGATGTGCACATCATGTTTGCCGTCGGCATGCTCGGCGTATTGGTGGGCGACGGCTGTATGTTTGCCGCCGGACGCATCTGGGGCGACAAAATCCTCAAGTTCAAACCGATTGCCCGCGTGATGACGCCCAAGCGTTACGCGCAGGTGCAGGAAAAATTCGACAAATACGGCAACTGGGTCTTGTTTGTCGCCCGCTTTCTGCCCGGCCTGCGTACCGCCGTATTCGTGACCGCCGGCATCAGCCGCGTGTCTTACTGGCGCTTTTTGGCGATGGACGGCCTGGCCGCGCTGATTTCCGTACCGATTTGGGTGTATTTGGGCGAATACGGCGCCAAAAATACCGATTGGCTGATGCAGAAAGTCCACCAATTTCAGACGGGTATTTTCGTGATTTTGGGCATCGGCGCCGCCGTATTGCTCGGTTTCTGGTGGCGCCGCCGCCGCCGCTCCAGCTTCTTCCGCGCCAAACTGAGCGAGCTGCGCAGCAAGCGTGCCGCCAAACGCGCCGCCAAAGAAAACGGCACGGCGCAGGGATAAGCGGCGGGCAAACGGCCTTCGTGAGCGGAGGCCTTTTCTTTTGCCTGCCAAGCAGGTATTCGGGATAGGATATGGCCTTTTTAACCTTAATTGTGCCGCTTTATAACGGCAGCCGCTTTATCGACGCACTGAGCCGCAATCTGCTCGCCGTGCATCAGGCCGTGGCCGACACGGAGCTGCTGCTGGTTAACGACGGCTCGAGCGACGACACCCTGCCGCGCCTGCAGGCATTTTTGCAAACGGATGCCGCGCGGCCGCTCAATGTGAAGTTAATCGACACGCCCAACGGCGGCGTGAGCCGTGCACGCAATACCGCTCTGGCGGCAGCGGGCGGGCGCTATGTGATGTTTATGGATCAGGACGATGCCGTCGATGCGTCCAAGCTGGCCGCGCTGCTGGCGGAGTTGGCGCAGTCGGATGCGGATATGCTGCATTTCAACGCCGATGCACGCTACGCACGGCAAACCGAAGTTTATCCGCGCGACCGCTTTTTGACGGATATTCCGTTTTCATCGTATGCGTGGTCGTATGTCTATCGGCGGGCAATGATTGTGCGGTACGGGCTGCGTTTCAACGAAGGCATGAAATACCTGGAAGACGGGCTGTTTGTGCTGGCCTGCCTGCTGCGCTCGGAGCGGATTGTTACCAGCCCGCAGGCGGTTTATACCTATACCGACAATCCGCAATCGGTCATGCGCTCGGTACGCACGGCGGCGCAGACGCAGAAATTTTTAGACGACATCGGCGCGGCGGTTAAAGGCTATACCGCGCTGCTGCAGGCGGCGGATGCGGCGGGCGATGCCGCCGAGCGATTGCATGAAATCCGCGATTCCTTTCAATTTATCCATATCGTCAATATGTTGAAAGCCGGCGTATCCCGGCGCGAGCTGGCCGCGCGTTTGGCGGATGCGGGCTACGATTACCGCCTGCGGCATTATCCCAGCCGTTTCAACCGCCGCGTAGCAGTCGCCGCCCTGTGCCGCCTGTTCCGCAGCCAAACCCTGCTGGGCATATTGGCCGGCAGTCGGGCGATGTATTATGTGCAGCGGCTGAAAGCGGCACATCGGCTATAGGCCGTCTGAAAAAATACCTTACACGCAAACCGGGCAGATAAATTATGAACCCTTCCAAAAAAATCTTCGTTCTCTATACGGGCGGCACCATCGGCATGAGCCAAAGCAGCGACGGCCTGCGCCCCGATACCGCGCTGGTTGGGAAAGCACTGCAGCCGTTTTCAGACGGCATGGCGTTTGACTGGCATATCTGCGCGCCGCTGATTGACTCTTCCGCCGTGACCCTGGCCGACTGGCGGGCGTGGCTGGCGCTGCTGGCCGACAAAATCCCGCAATACGACGGTGTATTGGTGCTGCACGGTACCGATACGCTGGCCTATACCGCCAATATGCTGGCGCTGGCGTTGGAGGGTTTGGATAAACCTGTTGTGCTGACCGGCGCGCAATGGCCGTATGACGCGCCCGGGAGCGATGCGCCGCGCAATCTGGCAACTGCCGTGGCCGCTTTTGAATTGGATTGGCCGCAGGTGGTGATTGCTTTCGACGGCAAACTGTTTCCCGCCGTCGGCAGCAGCAAGGTAAGCACCGAAACCGCCGCCGGTTTCGACAACCTGCATTTCGGCTGCCTGGCCGAGCGGCAGGGGGAAAGTTGGGCGGCGGTATCCGTGCCGACAACGCGCTCAGCGCAGCCGTTTGGCGTGCACTTGCCCGCTGCGGATGCCGCAGTGGTTTGCCATACCTTAATTCCCGGCTGCGCGGTGCGGCAGATTTCAGACGGCCTGAAGCATACCGACGCGCAGGCGGTTATCCTGCAAAGCTACGGCCACGGCAACGCGCCTGCCGATGCGGCCTTTATCGAAGCCGTGGGCGCGTATGTCCGTCGAGGCGGGCTGGTGCTCAATATCAGCCAAGTGCCGCAGGGCTG
Organism: Bergeriella denitrificans NBRC 102155; assembly: GCF_001592185.1. Lineage (GTDB taxonomy): Bacteria > Pseudomonadota > Gammaproteobacteria > Burkholderiales > Neisseriaceae > Neisseria > Neisseria denitrificans. The sequence continues at coordinate 2,829 of NZ_BCWL01000109.1, read as the reverse complement.
CGCCGCCGCCGTGTACGCGCAGGGCAGCGCGTTGCGGCAGGCGGGTGTTGTCAATGCGGGCAAATGTAATTTGGAAACCGCGACCGCCTTATTGACTTTGGCCGTATCGGCAGGCTGGGATGCCGAAATCTTACGCGGTAAATTGCAGTCGCTGGGGCTGGTGTAGCGCGGCTGTTCGCGCATATTTGGCCCAAGCCGCCGTAAATGGCCTATAATGGCGTCTCTGACTCAACAGCCGCCGCATCCCGGATTGTTCCATGAACCGTTTTTTGCATACCGTATTCATTATGGGCGCCGCCGCCCTGAGCGCTAGCGCTTGGGCGCAACCCCATTCGGTGTATTTTAACCAGCAGGGCAAGCTGACCGCGACCATGTCGGCAGTGGCCTATGTGCGCCAATATCAGGTCACCGCCGGAAATGCCCTGGTGCAGGATTTCTATTATCCGTCAATGAAGAAATATTCCGACCCTTACCAAGTGCCGGCGGCGCAGATTAAGGTGTTCGTCCCCGTATTGAACAACGGCACGCTGACGCTTTGGCATTTCAACGGGCAGAAGAAAATGGTCGGCAGCTACCGCAACGGCAAGCCCAACGGCGAATGGACCAACTGGTATCCCAACGGGCGCAAATCCGCCGTGATGCCTTATGTAAACGGCATGAGCGAGGGCACGGGCTCGCGCTATTACCGCAACGGCAACAAAGAAAGTGAAATTCAGTTTAAAAATGACAAGGCCAACGGCTATTGGAAGCAGTGGTATGCCGACGGCCGCCCGAAAAGCGAAATGACCATGGTCAACGATAAGCCGACCGCCATCGTGAGCTGGGACGAAGAAGGCCGTCTGCTGTCGGAAATCACCATACGCAACGGCCGCCGCAACGGCATTGTATTGGATTGGTATGCCGACGGCGCGAAAAAATCCGAATCGGTGTATCTGGACGACCAGCTGGTGAAAAAGACCCAGTGGGACGAAAATGGCTATGTGCTTGAGTAAGCATTGTGCCTGTTGAATTTTAGAAGGAAAAGCCGTCTGAAAACCAATGATATGATTTTCAGACGGCTTTATGTTTGCATTAAAGCACGTTTATTCTTCGCCCAAAAGCTGCTCGCGCGTCAGCAGGAACACAAAGCCGTCGCCGCCGCTGGTTTCCAGCCAGGTAAACGGCAGCTCGGGGTAGGCGGCTTCCAATACGTCGCGGTTGTGGCCGATTTCCACCAGCAGCACGCCGCGCGGATTGAGGAATTTGGCGGCCTGCAGAATAATTTGGCGGGTGGCGTCCAAGCCGTCTTCGCCGCTGCCCAAAGCCATTTCCGGCTCGTGCAGGTATTCGTCGGGCAGCGCCTCGACCGATTCGGCATCGACATAAGGCGGGTTGGACACAATCAAATCGTAAGTTTCTTCCAAACCTTCAAACAAATCGGTGTGAATTAGATTGATGCGCTCTTCCAGGCCGTAATCTTCCACATTGATGGCGGCCACCTCCAGCGCGTCCAGGCTCAAATCGACGGCATCGACGGTGGCGGCGGGGTAGTGGTGCGCCATCTGTACCGCCAGGCAGCCGCTGCCGGTGCACAAATCCAGCGCGTGGTGCACCAGCTCCGGATGCTCGATCCACGGCGTCAGCGCATCGCCCAGCAGCTCGTAGATAAACGAGCGGGGCACAATTACGCGCTCGTCCACATAAAAATCAAATTCGCCCTGCCAAGCCTGATGGGTCAGATAAGCCACGGGTAGACGCTCGGTCACGCGGCGCTCGATCAGCGCCAACACTTCTTCTTTTTCCTGCGGCAGCAGCTTGGCATCGAGATAAGGTTCGAGCGTGTCCAGCGGCAGGTTTAAAGTATGCAGAATCAGATAAGCGGCCTCGTCGTGGGCATTGTCGCTGCCGTGGCCGAAAAACAGCTCGGCATCGTTGAAACGGCTGACGGCAAAACGCAGCAGGTCGCGCAGGGTGGATAATTCTTGGGCGGCTTGGGTAAACATGGGCTGTCCGTGGAAAAGGGATATACAAGACAGCGATTATAGCAGAAAGGCCGTCTGAATAAGGTGTACAATAGCAGCCGTTTGGTTTGGAATGCTTAGGCTATGAACGGTGACATCACGCTTCTGACATTGTTTCTGCTCGGCTTTTTCGGCGGCGGCCATTGCGCGGGTATGTGCGGCGGCTTATCCGGCGCGTTTGCCCTGCAGCTGCCGCCGCACATCAACCGCTTCGGCCTGATTATCTTGATGAACTTGGGGCGCATCAGCAGCTATGTATTTATCGGCGCGCTGATGGGGCTTTTGGGGCAGACCGGCATGCTTTTGGACGAAACGCGCTCGGTGCAGCTGGTTTTATTTGCCGCTGCCAATATTCTGCTGCTGCTGCTGGGTCTGTATCTGGCCGGCATCTCGGCGGCCGCATCCAAAATCGAAGCGCTGGGGCGGCCGGTGTGGAAGCGGCTGAACCCGCTGCTGGGGCGGCTGCTGCCGATACGCTCCGTCCCCGCCTGCTTCGGCGTGGGGCTGCTGTGGGGCTGGCTGCCCTGCGGCTTGGTGTACAGCGCATCGCTCTACGCGCTCGGCAGCGGCAGCGCGGCACAGGGCGGGCTGTATCTGCTGGCCTTTGCGCTGGGCACACTGCCGAACCTGCTGGCAATGGGCTTTTTCGCCGCCGGTTTGAAAAACATTCTGCAAAACAAAAAAATACGCTTCGCCGCAGGTATGCTGGTCGCCGCCTGGGCACTGTGGCAGCTGGCGGGTTTGGTGCGGACCTTGGTGTAGCGGCGGTTTGTGTGAAGCGGACGGGTGGGGATTTTTCAGACGGCATAGATGGGAGTAGATATACTCC
>NZ_BCWL01000108.1 GCF_001592185.1 Bergeriella denitrificans NBRC 102155 | reverse complement strand
TTTTCAGACGGCCTGTTGTCGTTTTCGGCAAGGGTACGCCCAAGCCGATATACTTTATTTCGGCGTATAACGCCCCGCCATGGCTTTATACACCATGTTTTCATAGCGCAGGGTTTCGTAGCGTTGGTTGAGTACGCTTTGTGCGGAGCTGTATTCGGTGTTGAGCGCGCCCAGCCAGTCTTTCAGCTCGTTTTTGCCGTGTTGGTAGCGCACTTGGTAGTAGCGGCTGTTTTTTTGGTCGAGGGCGTAACGCTGTTGCAGGTTGCGCAGGGATGCTTGGGCGTTGCGGTAGCCTTGGTAGTAGGTGTGGACTTCGTTGAGCGCGGTGGTCAGGCTTTGCTCGAAGCTGAACTTGGCGCTGTCGAAATCGGCTTCGGCCGATTTGTCCTGCCATTTCAGTTTCGGCCAGTTGAGGAAGGGCAGGTTGATTTGTGCCGATCCGCCTAAAAACGGAATATTGAATGCGGTGGAGGCTTTATTGGAGGACGCGCTCAGTGATGCGCCCAGCGTGATGCTCGGGTACCAGCTGCGTTTCTGTACGGCCAGCGATTGCAGCGCGGATTGTACGCGGTATTCGGCGGCGCGCAGGTCGGGGCGGTTGGCCAATACGGTAACGGGTACGTTCAAATCGACGCCTTTTGCACTCAGCAGGCGGTATTGCGCCGGCTCGGCAGCGATGGCTTCGCCGGGTTTCAGGTTCAGCAGGTTACGCAGGGTTTGCTCTTGTATTTCGCGGTTGTTTTGCAGCGACAGCAGGTTGTTGCGCGCGCCCAAAAGCGATTGGTCGGCTTGCGTCGGCTCGCTGGAGTCGGCTTTGCCGAGGCGGTATTTGGCGGCGGCGATGCGGGCGGTTTCTTGGTAATGCTGTATGGATTTCTGCGTCAACTCAATGGCTTCGTTGAGATAGGCGATGTTGAAATAGGCGTCGGCAACGTTGTTTATCAGGGTGAGACGGGTGTTGGCCAGGTCTTCCTGCGTGGCGCGGTAGGTCCATACTTGTGCGTCGGCGGCGGCACTCAGGCGTTTCCACAAATCCAGTTCGTAGCTGAGACCGAGTTGGCTGCTGAAGCTGTTGTTGCTGCTGCCGGATTTGAGGTTTTGGGAGGTGGACGCGCCGAGCGAGCCGTTGAAGGCGGGTACTAAATCCGCGCCCAGGATATTGGCTTGGTACAGGGCTTTGTTGACGCTGATGGCGGCCTGCTTCAAATCGATGTTGTTGGCCAGAGCCTGATTAACCAGTGCGTTGAGCTGCGGGCTTTGGTAGATTTCCCACCAGTTGCCGTTGATGTCGTAACGTTCGGCGGCTTCGGCCGCACTGACGACGTGGCTGCTGCCGGCGAGGGTCGGCACTTGGCCGGCTTTGGGGTTGATGGCGCAGGCACTCAGTGCCAGTACGACGGAGAGGCTCAAGGCCGTCTGAATCGGGATTTTGTGTTTCATGAACATTCCATTGTGTGGTTTTCAGACGGCCTTGTGCGGTTGGGGCCGTCTGAAAAAACGGGCCTATATTTTGCTCTTGCGGATAAGTGTGGCGGGCAACAAGTTACCCACCTTACGGGCTTTGTGCGCGGCGTTAATCCTGCGCCAGCGCGTCAATCGGATTGAGCTGCGAGGCGCGTTTGGCGGGCATAAAGCCGAATACGACGCCGATAACGGTGGAACTCAATACGGCGGCGATGATGGAGAAGGTGGAAAACGCCATCGGGAAATCGGTAACGAAATAATTGAATACCACGCCGATTGTGCCGGAGAGCAAGACGCCGGTCAGGCCGCCGATTAAGCAGATCATCACGGCTTCAATCAGAAACTGCTGCAAAATATTGCTCTGGCGCGCGCCGATTGCCATGCGGACGCCGATTTCTTTGGTGCGCTCGGTCACGGAAACCAGCATGATGTTCATCACGCCGATGCCGCCGACCACCAATGAAATCAGGGCGATAGAGGAAATCAGCAGCTTCATGGTGCCGGTGGTGGCTTCAATGGTCTGCTTGATGCTGTCGCTGTTGCGGGTAAAGAAGTCTTTTTTGCCGTGGCGGGCGGTCAGCAGCGCGGTCAGGCCGTTTTCGGCGGCGCTGGAGCTGACATCGTCTTTAACTTTGACGGTAATCGAGTTGATGTAGCGCTGGCCGCTGATTTTGTTGATAACGGTGGTGTAGGGCGACCACATTTCCAGGCTGTCGCTGCTGCCGAAGGAATTGTCTTCTTTGGCGGTCACGCCGATGATTTGCAGTGGGCGTTTGTTGAACAATACGGTTTTGCCCAGCGGGCTGGTGCCGTCTGAAAACAGCTTGTTTTTGGTATTGTCGTCAATCACCACGACGGAGCGGCTGTTTTTCACGTCGTCTTCGTTGTAGAAACGCCCTTCGGCCAGCTTGATGCCGCGCACGTCGAAATATTGGCTGCCTGCGCCGTACAGCTGCGCGCTCAAGTCGAGGTTGCGGTAGGTCAGGGTGGCGCTTTGCGAGGTCATGGGTGTCACGCTGGCGACGTAAGACTGCTTGGCAATGGCGTCGGCGTCGGCGACGGTCAGGGTACGCACGCGGTTGCTGCGCCGGTCGCCGAAGCCGCTGCCGGGATAGACGCTGATGGTGTTGGTGCCCATGGCGCTGATGTCTTCAAGGATTTTCTGCTGTGAGCCGTTGCCCAGCGCGACAACCGACACCACGGAGGTAATGCCGATGATGATGCCGAGCATGGTCAGCAGCGAGCGCATTTTGTGGGCGAGAATGGCCTGCACCGACATGCGGAAGGATTCCATCAGCTGGTCTTTGTAAAACAGCCAAGAGGTTTTTTCTTCCACCGGTTGGACGCTGCTGGGGGGGATTTCTTTGTTTTTGCTGGTGTCGGCGATGATTTCGCCGTCGCGGATTTCAATCACGCGGTTGGCGTTGGCGGCGATGCCGGGATCGTGCGTGACCATGATGATGGTGTGGCCTTGCGCGTGCAAATCATGCAGGATTTCCATCACATTGTGGCCGCTGGCGGTATCGAGTGCGCCGGTCGGCTCGTCGGCGAAGATGATTTCGCCGCCGTTCATCAAGGCGCGGGCGATGGACACGCGCTGCTGCTGGCCGCCGGAAAGCTCGCTGGGTTTGTTGCCCTCTTTGGATTGCAGGCCCAAATCGTGCAGGAGTTTTTCTGCGCGTGCGTCGCGTTCTTTCTGATCGGTGCCGACATAGACGGCGGGCAGGGCGACATTGTCGCGGGCGGTGAGCGAGCTGAGCAGGTTATAGCGTTGGAAAATAAAGCCGAAACGCTTGCGGCGCAAGGCGGCCAGCTCGTCGGCGGTCATTTTTGATGTTTCGACGCCGTTGATTTTATAGGAGCCGCTGGTGGCGGTATCCAGGCAGCCCAAGATGTTCATCAGGGTGGATTTGCCTGAGCCGGACTGGCCGATGATGGCGACAAAATCGCCTTTTTCTACCGACAGGCTGACGTTTTTTAAAACGTGCACGCGGTTTTCGCCGCTACCGAAATAGCGGTTGAGGTTTGTACATTCGATAAGGCTCATGGCTGGGTGTCTGTCGATATCGTGAATTCAAATCAAAAAGCGGCGGCCTTGGCTGCACCAGGCTGGGTTGTTCTTATTATTTGCGGCTTTTCTCTATATTTTTTGTGATTTTTCAATGTATTAAATAAATGGCAAGGGAGGCCGTCTGAAAAACGGGCTGATTTTCAGACGGCCTGTTTACGCTGCCTGCGGCTTACATGCGCGGACGGCCGCCCGGCCCGCCCATGCCGCCGGATTTGGCTTGGCCTGATTCCGATTCGGACACAATCACTTCTTCGCCTTCCTGCAATCCGCTCAGAACTTGGGTGTTGGTACCGTCGTTCAGGCCGGTTTGGACGGCTTTTTCGACAGGCTGCCGTTTTTCATCCAATACGCGTACGAAAGATTTGCCGTTTTTTTGTTTGACCGCCAGGGTCGGCACGCTCAGGGCGTCTTTGGCTTCGTTGACGACGATGGTGTTTTCCGTGGTCATGCCGATGTGCAGCGAGCCGTCTTCATTCGGCACAAGCGCGCGGGCGTAGTAATAGATGGCGGTGGAGGTGGTGTCGGTGGAGGTGGTGTAGCTGCCCTGCGACATGGTGGTCAGGCCGGGATCGACAGAATCCAGCGTGCCGTGGCGGACATCATCGGGCGCAGACAATACGGTAAACGTAATCGGCATGCCCGCTTTGACTTTGCTGATGTCGCCTTCGGCAATCTGCATTTTGTTCAACATCATGCTCAAATCGGCCAGTTGGACAATGGTGGGCGTGGTTTGCACAGCATTGACGGTTTGCCCTTCTTCTACTGGAATGGCAACAACCGTGCCGCTGGATGGCGCGGTGATTTTGGTGTCGCTTAATTCTTTTTCGGCGGTGTTGATGGCGATTTGGGTTTGGCGGATGGAAGACTTGATTTCTTCCACCGATGCTTTGGCGGCGGCCAAGGCGTTTTCGGCGGTTTCCAGGCTTTCTTTGGACGTGGCGTCTTCTTTCCACAGCGCTTTTTCGCGGTTGTATTGCGTTTGCGCCGATTTCAGGGCGATTTGTGCGGACACGAGACGGGCTTTATAGGTATCCAGCTCGGCGCGGCGCGTATTGATGGTGTTGGTTTGGGTGCGCGAGTCGATTTCGGCAATCATGTCGCCCGCCTGCACCTGCTGGCCGATTTTGACATACAGTTTTTTGATTTGACCGCTGGCTTCCGCGCCGACATTGACCAGCTTGTCGGCGGAAATTTCGCCTGTGGCGCTGACGGTTTGGCGGATATCTTTGCGGCTCGCCGGCTCGGTAAGGTAGTTGATTTGCTCTTCGGGATTAAGATAGTTCCACGCTGCAAAAGCCGCCGCGCCCGCAATCAGCAGGCCGAGCGACCATTTGAGGGTTTTTTTCATCATCGGTTCCATAGGGTCGGCATCATCAGCCGAGCAGTCGGTTAAAAGACAGTAATCAAGACAAAATAATGCGCGGATTTTACTGGAATTGCCGCAGCCAGCCAAGCCGACATAAAGCAAAATTAATACATAATATGCTGATTATAAAAAGTTTAATTTGAAAATACTTTCCCGAATCTTGCGCTTTGTTTACATATTTTCCCATTTTTCAGACGGCCAATGCGCCGCCGCCGCGTTATCCGGCTACATAAAACCCGGGCAGGAGCAAGAAGGATAATTCCATAAGCGTAAAGATAGGGCGGATAAAGGAATTTTTATTCATCATATTGTTTTTATTATCAAAATATGAAAAACGATAGTGCTTTTTCCTAACTTCTGTTGACAATACTTTGCAAAAGCAGACATTTACGGTATGCTGAAATCCAAATACTGCCCCGTAATCGTGCCGCTTCCTTCCGAGTGCTTGATATATCAGATATTTTTGCTGATTGCCCGGATTGGGCAGGCATGGCGGGACTGTTGTTTTCTATCAGAAAAAAGAAATTCGGGTGTAGCGGCAGCGGCCATACCGGCAGAGCCCGCGCCCCGATTGGTCAACTTCAAAAGAGGAGCCGTACATGAACCCCATGTATATCACCTTCGGCCTGTATTTGGTGTCCGTATTGGTCATCGGGCTGGCCGCTTATTTTTCCACGCGCAATTTCGACGACTACATTCTCGGCGGCCGCAGCTTGGGCCCGTTTGTCACCGCGATGTCGGCGGGCGCTTCGGATATGTCGGGCTGGCTGCTGATGGGTCTGCCCGGTGCGATTTTCGCGGTCGGCCTGAGCGAATCGTGGATTGCCATCGGCCTGGTCATCGGTGCGTGGCTCAACTGGCTGATTGTGGCGGGACGTTTGCGCGTACACACCGAATACGCCAACAATGCCCTGACCCTGCCGGATTACTTCTACCACCGCTTCGGTGCCAAAGGCCAGGCGATGAAAGTGATTTCCGCCGTCATCATTTTGTTTTTCTTCACGATTTATTGCGCTTCCGGCGTAGTGGCGGGCGCGCGCCTGTTCCAAAGCCTGTTTGAAGGCATGACTTACGAGCAGGCGATGTGGCTGGGCGCGGGCGCAACCATCGCCTACACCTTTATCGGCGGTTTCCTGGCGGTAAGCTGGACGGATACCGTGCAGGCCACGCTGATGATTTTCGCGCTGATTCTGACCCCGATTATGGTATATCTGGCTTTGGGCGGTGCGGACGAAATGAGTGCCGCCGTCCGAAGCGTTGCCGCGACCACCGGACAAGAATACGGCAGCCTGTTTGCCGGCACCACGCTGCTCGGCATTATTTCCACCGCCGCTTGGGGCTTGGGCTATTTCGGGCAGCCGCACATTCTGGCGCGTTTTATGGCGGCGGAAAACGTACCGTCGCTCAAAAGCGCGCGCCGTATCGGCATGACTTGGATGATTTTGTGTCTGGCCGGCGCGGTGGCCGTGGGCTATTTCGGTATCGCCTACTTCGGCGCACATACTGAACAGGCGGGGGTAATGGACGGCAACAACGAGCGTATTTTTATCGCTTTGGCCACCATCCTGTTTAACCCTTGGATTGCCGGTATTATTTTGAGCGCGATTCTGGCGGCGGTCATGTCCACCTTGTCGTGCCAGCTGCTCGTGTGTTCCAGCGCGATTACCGAAGACTTTTACAAGGGCTTCCTGCGCCCGAACGCCGCACAGAAAGAGCTGGTGTGGGTAGGCCGCATTATGGTGCTGGCCGTGGCCGTGATTGCCATCCTGATTGCCGCCAACCCCGACAGCAAAGTGTTGGGGCTGGTATCCTACGCATGGGCAGGCTTCGGCGCGGCTTTCGGTCCGGTGGTGATTTTGTCGGTATTGTGGAAACGCATGACCGCCAACGGCGCACTGTGGGGCATGATAGTCGGCGCGGTTGTCTGCGTGGCTTGGGCGGAATGGGTCAATCCCGCGCTCAAAGCGGCTGAAATGGCCACCATGTACGAAATCGTTCCCGGCTTTATCGCCTGCTGGCTGACCGTAGTCGCCGTATCTCTGCTGGGCAAAGAGCCGGACGCGGAAATCGTGAAAAAATTCGAACAGGCGGACGCGGATTATCAAGCGGCCAAGTAAGGCCGCCGCTTGACAGATTCGCTTTAACGGAAAGAAAAGGCCGTCTGAAAACCAAACCGGAAGTTGCCGGGTTGGTTTTCAGACGGCCTTTTTGTATGTGTCCGAACAACGGCGGTTAATTTTTAT
>NZ_BCWL01000107.1 GCF_001592185.1 Bergeriella denitrificans NBRC 102155 | reverse complement strand
GTCATTTCTGCTACGGTGCCGGTTCGCCTTGTATCAGAATTTCATTTCTCCGACTATAGATAAATTTTCAGACGGCCTAACGTTTCGAGGCCGTCTGCCCCGAAAGCCGTCTGAAACAGCGGCAACATTTAATTAACCACTTGATACTAAGGAACTTTATATGTGCGGTATCGTCGGCGCCATCCGCGCCAACCACAATGTAGTAGATTTTTTAACCGACGGCCTGAAACGCCTCGAATATCGCGGCTATGACTCTTCAGGCATCGCCGTGCACACCGGCGAAAAAATCCGCCGCGTGCGCCGTGTCGGCCGCGTCCAACTCATGGAAGACGCAGCCCGCGAAAAAGGCATCCACGGCCACATCGGCATCGGCCACACCCGTTGGGCGACCCACGGCGGCGTGACCGAGCCGAACGCCCACCCGCATATTTCAGGCGGCATGATTGCCGTGGTGCACAACGGCATCATCGAAAACTTCGAAGCCGAGCGCGAACGCTTGCAAGGCTTGGGTTATGTATTCGAATCGCAAACCGATACCGAAGTCATCGCCCACAGCGTCAACCACGAGTATTCGCAAAACGGCGGCAATCTGTACGCAGCCGTACAGGCGGCGACTAAGAATTTCCACGGCGCATACGCCATTGCCGTGATTGCACAAGACAACACCGAAGAAATGGTCGTAGCGCGCATGGGCTGCCCGCTCCTGGTCGCATTCGGCGACCGAGAAACCTTCATCGCCTCCGACGTATCCGCCGTCATCGCCTTCACCCGCAAAATCTCCTATCTGGAAGACGGCGACATCGCACTCTTAACCGCAGACGGCATCCAAAAGCTGATGGATAAAAACGGCGCGGAAACCAAACGCGACGTCAAAATGTCCGAACTGTCTCTGGCCTCATTGGAGCTCGGCCCGTACAGCCACTTCATGCAAAAAGAAATCCACGAGCAGCCGCGCGCCATCGCCGACACCGCCGAAGTCTTCCTCGAAGGCGGCTTCGAACCGGAAAACTTCGGCGAAAAAGCACGCGAAGTGTTCGACGAAATCACCGGCATCAAGATTTTGGCCTGCGGCACATCCTACTACTCCGCCCTGACCGCCAAATACTGGCTGGAATCCATCGCCAAAATCCCGACCGACGTCGAAATCGCCAGCGAATACCGCTACCGCGACGTCATCGCCGACCCCAAACAGCTGGTCATCACCATTTCCCAATCCGGCGAAACGCTGGACACCATGGAAGCGTTGAAATACGCCCAGTCTCTGGGGCAGACCCACAGCCTGTCGATTTGCAACGTCATGGAATCCGCCCTGCCGCGCGAAAGCGAATTGGTGCTCTACACCCGCGCCGGCGCCGAAATCGGCGTGGCCTCCACCAAAGCCTTCACCACCCAATTGGTTGTCTTGTTCGGCTTGGCGGTGACTTTGGGCAAACTGCGCGACCACGTTTCCGACGCACAGGCACGCCAATACGTTGAAGAACTGCGCCAACTGCCGGGCAGCATCCAGCACGTGTTGAACCTCGAGCCGCAAATCGCCGCATGGGCGCAAAAATTCGCCAAGAAAAACAGCGCCCTCTTCCTCGGCCGCGGCATCCACTTCCCGATTGCCCTCGAAGGCGCGTTAAAGCTGAAAGAAATCACCTACATCCACGCCGAAGCCTACCCGGCGGGCGAGCTGAAACACGGCCCGCTGGCACTGGTGGACGAAAACATGCCCGTCGTCGTCATTTCTCCGAACGACAGCCTGCTGGACAAAGTGAAAGCCAATATGCAGGAAGTCGGTGCGCGCGGCGGCGAACTGTTTGTGTTTACCGACCTCGACAGCAACTTTGCCGAAGCCGAAGGCGTACACGTTATCCGCACACCGCGCCACGTCGGCGTATTGTCGCCCATCGTGCACACCATCCCCGTGCAGCTGCTCTCCTACCACGCCGCACTGGCACGCGGCACCGATGTGGACAAACCGCGCAACCTGGCCAAATCCGTCACCGTAGAATAAACCGCACAGTCAAAAAGCCGTCTGAAAACCAGACGGCTTTTTTTGTTTTTGAACGCATCGGTCAAAACCGCAAACACGGCTTCGACTATAGTCGGAGAAATTATAGTCATTTAAAATAAGAATGATACAGCGTTGCTTCGCCTTGCCGTAGCAGAAATTCAGTTCTTCGACTATAGGTAGAATGCAGCAACACCGTATCATGTTGTATTCAATGACGCTATGTATCATTACAAGTACTCGACGGCGGGCGGATTAGCGGCTTCCCAACCGCAAACATTTCTTAACACCCCGCATTCAAATCAAGTAAAAGCCGCCGCCGCTTTTTCAGACGGCCTTATAATGGCATTTTCCACCTGTCGGACACGCATCATGGCCAAGAAATTTCCCGTTGCCCCGAAAAACCCGGAGCGCATCTGCTGGGGCTGCGACAAATACTGCCGCGAAGACGATTTACAATGCGGCAACGGCTGCGAGCGCATCCAACACCCCATCGAGCTGGACGGCCCCGAGTGGTACAAACACGGCGACTGGAGCAACCTGCTGAGCGACGAGCAGCAAATCCAGCTCGGCCTGAAAACCATACCCATCGTCGAAGAAAAGCCCGCGCCCAAAGCCGCCAAACCGCATATCAAACTGCCCTTGAAACACAAAGCCGTCTGAATTTTAAAAAATGATGGATTTTAAAAATATGGATAACCAAGCCATTATCAAAGCGCAATTCGACGGTTTTATCCGTGCGATGTACGAATGGGAAACACAGGCATACGCCGAAGCCCAAACCGATTTTTCCGAAGCTTGGCAACACCGGCAAACGGCTTTACGCAGCGAAATTTTCCGGCGTTATGTCACCGAGCGCGAACGCAAATACGGCGGCCCGACTTTCCGAAGCTGTACCTATCCGCCCCGTTATCACCCTGAATACGAGCAGATGACCGGGATAACCGTTCGCGGCAAAAAAGCCACCGTCTCCACCGATTACAGCCGCGCCGGATTACATTACAAGCGCGAATACACGTTCCTGCTTGCTCACGATACATGGCGCTTAGATGTCATTAAAGAGCAGTATCCAACCGATGACGGCACCGGCCAATCTTGGAAAAACGTCATTATCTGAACACGCCCAAGCCGTCTGAAAACCGCCCGCAGCCGATTTGACGGATGGATTGGCAAAATGTATGCTGGGAACGCAGGCGCATTTTGCAATATCAGCAGCAAAATACACCGACGTTACCCCATCCGCCGCACAGGCCGTCTGAAAACAGACGGCCTGAGACCTTTGCAAAAAAGCTGAAACACTCATCGACGTCATTCCCGCCTGCGCGGGAATAACGACTAAGGGATTTTAAATATTTTTGTAAAGGTTTCGGCCTGTCTGCCCTATAGTCGAAGAACACAGAATGAGACAAGGCAGCAAGCCGCAGACAGTACGGAGCGTACGACAAGGCGCAGCAACGCCGTATCATTCTGTGTTCTCCGACGATATATCCACGGCCAATCCCATGCACACACCAATTTCCGAATACCGCAAAGGCCTGCTCTATGCGCTGGGCTGCTACCTGATTTGGGGGCTGTTCCCCCTGTATTGGTATCCCATTACCGCCGCGCCCATCGATGCCGGGCAGATTCTGGCGCAGCGCATCAGCTGGTCGGCCGTATTTGCCGTGGCCGTCTTACTGCTCATGCATCGCGGGCGCGCCCTGCTGCAGGCCGCTGCCGACCGCCGCCTGCTGCTGATGCTCGCCTGCTCTGCCGCAGCGGTGTCCGCCAACTGGCTGATTTACCTGTGGGCGATTACCCACAACCACATCCTGGACGCCAGCCTCGGCTACTTTATGTCGCCGCTGGTCAATATGCTGCTGGGGCGGATATTTTTTAAAGAACGGCTCAGCCGCACCCAGCTTGCCGCCATCGCGCTCGCCCTGACCGGCATCGTCTGGCTGGCGCTGCCCGTCGGCCACATTCCCTGGATTGCCCTGTCGCTCTCCCTCAGCTTCGGCCTCTACAGCCTGCTGCGTAAGCTCGCGCCTGTGGACGCGCTCACCGGCATGGCCGCGGAAACGCTGCTGATGCTGCCCTTCGCGCTGGCCTATCTGGGCCACGCCGCCTATCGCGGCACGCTGGTTTTCGGCAGCCTCGACACCCTGCAAACCGCCGTACTCATCGGCTCGGGCGTGATTACGGTGTTGCCGCTGCTGATGTTTGCCGCCGGCGCCAAACGCATCAGCCTGAGCGATTTGGGCATGATTCAATACCTGTCGCCGAGTATGCAGTTTCTGCTCGGCCTGACCCTGTTCGGCGAAGCCTTCGACTGGCAGCGCTTCACCGGCTACGCCTGGGTCTGGCTGGGCATTGCCGTGTATGTGGCGGGGGTCTGCCTACAGCGGCGGAAAGCGGTATAAAAGCCGTCTGAAAACCCAACTTTCAGACGGCTTTTGCATGCTTTCGGTCAAAACCGTGGCATCACACCACAATATTCACCAAGCGGCCGGGCACGACAATCACTTTTTTCGGCGTTTGGCCGTCTATAAAGCGTACCGCGCCTTCGCTTTGCAGCGCGGCGGCTTCGATGTCGGCTTTAGAGGCATCGGCGGCGACGGTGATTTTATCGCGCAGCTTGCCGTTGACCTGCACCATGATTTCGATTTCCGATTTCACCAAAGCGGCTTCGTCCACTTGCGGCCAACCGGTTGCCCACAATGCTTCAGACGGCTTCAACTCGCTCCACAAGGCTTCGCAGATATGCGGCACAATCGGCCACAGCAGGCGCACGGCGGCTTCCAAAACTTCTTGTGCTACGGCGCGGCCTTCCGCGCTGTCGGTATTGGTTTTGTCAAACTGGTTGAGCAATTCCATCACGGCGGCGATGGCGGTGTTGAACTGCTGGCGGCGGCCGTAGTCGTCGCTGACTTTGGCGATGGTGCTGTGCAGTTTGTGGCGCAATTCTTTCAAGTCTTTCGCCAACGCGTCTTGACTGCCGCTAAACGCGGTAATGGCATCACCCTGTTTGCGGTATTCAAACACGGTGCGCCACAGGCGGCGCAGGAAGCGGTGCGCGCCTTCGACGCCGCTGTCGCTCCATTCCAGCGATTGGTCGGGCGGGCTGGCGAACATCATAAACAGGCGGGCGGTGTCGGCGCCGTAGGCTTCGATTAATTCTTGCGGATCGACGCCGTTGTTTTTCGATTTCGACATTTTTTCCGTGCCGCTGATGACCACGGGCAGGCCGTCGGCTTTCAATACGGCGGAAACGGGGCGGCCTTTTTCGTCAAAGGTCAGCTCGACATCGGCGGGGTTAATCCAGTCTTTGCCGCCTTTTTCGTTTTCGCGGTAATAGGTTTCGCACACCACCATGCCTTGCGTGAGCAGACGCTCAAACGGCTCGTCCACCTTCACCAAGCCTTCGTCGCGCATTAATTTGGTGAAGAAGCGTGCGTAGAGCAAATGCAGAATCGCGTGTTCGATACCGCCGATGTATTGGTCGACCGCGCCCCAGTATTGTGCGGCTTCGGAGGCAACCATGCCGTCTGAAAACTTCGGCGACATATAGCGGAAGAAATACCAGCTCGATTCCATGAAAGTGTCCATGGTATCGGTTTCGCGCTTGGCCGGGCCGCCGCAGCAAGGGCAGGTTGTTTCGTAAAATTCGGGCATTTTCGCCAGCGGCGAACCCATGCCGTCGGGCACGACGTTTTCAGGCAGGGTAACGGGCAGCTGGTCGGCAGGTACGGTCACGTCGCCGCATTTTTCGCAATGGATAATCGGAATCGGGCAGCCCCAGTAGCGTTGGCGGGAAATGCCCCAGTCGCGCAGGCGGTATTGGGTTTTCGGTTCACCCGCGTTTTGGCTTTGCAGTTTCGCCGCAATCGCGTCAAAGGCCGTCTGAAAATTCAGGCCGTCGAATTCGCCGCTGTTGACTAACACGCCGTTTTCTTTGTCGGCATACCATTCCTGCCATTGCGTATGGTCAAATTCTTGATTATCAACGGAAATCACTTGTTTCAGCGGCAGACCGTATTTGCCTGCAAACTCGAAATCGCGCTCGTCGTGCGCAGGTACGGCCATCACCGCGCCGTCGCCGTAGCCCCACAATACATAGTTGGCAATCCACACTTCCAGCTTGTCGCCGTTGAGCGGGTTGACCACATAGCGGCCGGTCGGCACGCCTTTTTTCTCCATCGTCGCCATGTCCGCTTCGGCTACCGAACCGGCTTTGCATTCGGCGATAAAGTCCTGCAATTCGGGCTTGTCGGCAGCGGCGGCGGCCGCCAGCGGGTGTTCGGCGGCCACGGCCACATAAGTCGCACCCATCAGCGTATCGGGGCGGGTGGTATAGACTTGCAAAAATTGCGCGTAATCGCCATCCAAACCGGCTTTGCTGGCTTCGTCCACGGCAAAGCGCACGGTCATGCCGCGTGATTTGCCGATCCAGTTGCGCTGCATGGTTTTGACCTGCTCCGGCCAGTGCTCGAGCTTGTCCAAATCGTTCAGCAGCTCTTCGGCGTAGTCAGTGATTTTGAAGTAATACATCGGGATTTCGCGCTTTTCAATCAGTGCGCCGCTGCGCCAGCCGCGCCCGTCGATGACCTGCTCGTTGGCCAGCACGGTTTGGTCGACCGGATCCCAGTTCACCGTGCCGTTTTTGCGGTAGACGATGCCTTTTTCAAACAGCTTGGTAAACAGCCACTGCTCCCAGCGGTAATACTCCGGCGTACAGGTGGCGACTTCGCGTTCCCAATCGATGGCAAAGCCCAGGCTTTTGAGCTGCGATTTCATGTATTCGATGTTGTCATACGTCCAGGCGGCGGGGGCGACGTTGTTTTTCATCGCCGCGTTTTCGGCGGGCATGCCGAACGCGTCCCAACCCATGGGCTGCAATACGTTGAAGCCGTTGAGCAGCTTGTAGCGGCTCAATACGTCGCCGATGGTGTAGTTGCGCACATGCCCCATGTGCAGCTTGCCGCTGGGATAGGGGAACATGGAAAGGCAGTAGTATTTGGGCTTGGAGGCGTCTTCGGATACGTTGAACAAACGGGCTTCTTCCCATTTGGCTTGTGCCGCCGGTTCGACGGCGGAGGGTTGGTATTGTTCTTGCATGATGTTTCGCTCTGAAAGGCGTTGTCAAAATAAAAAATTCCAGCGCTGATTATAGCCGATTCGCAGCAT
>NZ_BCWL01000106.1 GCF_001592185.1 Bergeriella denitrificans NBRC 102155 | reverse complement strand
GCCGCCTTGTATCAGAAATTACACTCCGATTATAAAACAGCTTTATGCAGATTCTGCGGTATTTTCCAGCAGGTAGGAGGCGGCTTTGGCCATGCGTTGGGGGATGTCTTGGAAGTGGCCTCCGCTGTTGAGTTCGAATGTGCAGGAGACACCTTGGGTCTGCCAGTTTTGCCGGGTGGCGAGGGTGTTGGTTTCGACGACGGCCATGCGGGGGTTTTTGCTGTTTTTTTCGGTGTCGCCGACGGAGAAGTAGGCGGTGTGCGGCAGGGTGTTCAGGCTGTGGTTGGCGATGAAGTCTGCCCAGCCGTCGAACCACAGTGAGCCGGATACGGATGCGAAGCGGGTGAACGGGGTGGGTTGATAGGCGGCGTAGGCGGTGAAGAGGCCGCCGAGGGAGTAGCCGATCAGGCCGCGCCATTGGGGTTGCAGGGCGTGGGTTTGTTCGATTTGGGGCAGTAGCTCTCGGATAATCCAGTTTAGGTTGTCGTCGGCGCCGCCGCTGAATTCGGGGGCTTTTTTGAAGGCGGCGGGGGCGGGCCAGGGGGTGAATGCGTGTTCCCATAAGGGCTCGTCAACGGAGATGAGCGCGGCTTGTCCGTTTAATAAGGCGGCTAATTGGTCGGATTCTTCTTGGGTGAGAAAGGTCAGCAGCAGGGGCAGGTCGGCTCGGGCGGGCAGGTAGGCGGACACGGTTTTGCCGGCGATGGTATGGCTGTGTTTGTGCATGGGTGTTCTCCTGATGGCGGCAGCGCGCGGCAATCGGGGCGGGCTGCGGGGTGTTGGAAAAAGCCGTCTGAAAACGGGGATTTTCAGACGGCCTGTGGGTTTAATGCAAGCGGTTTTTCTTACCGAAATAGATGAAGCCGGCTGCGCCGAGAATCATCATCGGCAGGCTGAGCCATTGCCCCATGGAGAGGCCGAAGGTCAGCAGGCCGAGGTAGTCGTCGGGCTGGCGGGCGAACTCGGCGATAAAGCGGAAAAAGCCGTAGCCACCGAGAAACAGGGCGGCGGTTTGCCCGGTCGGGCGGGGTTTTTTGGAAAAAATCCATACGACGGCAAACAGGCAGATGCCTTCGAGGGCAAACTGATAAAGCTGGGAGGGGTGGCGCGGCAGCATGGCGTATTGGTTGAGCCATTCTGCCCATTGGGGATTGTGGGCGGCTGCGGCGGCGTCTTCATAATGCGCCTGCGGGAAACCCATGGCCCACGGGGCGTTGATGTCGGTGACGCGCCCCCACAATTCGCCGTTGATGAAGTTGCCGATGCGGCCGGAAGCCAGGCCCAGCGGCACGAGCGGGGCGACAAAATCCATGGTTTTCAAAAAGCTGAGATGGTGTTTTTTGCTGAACAGCCACATCGCGACGACCACGCCCAAAAAGCCGCCGTGAAATGCCATGCCGCCTTCCCAAACTTTAAACATACTAATCGGGTCGGCCAGATAGTCGGAAAGTTTGTAAAACAGGATATAGCCCAAGCGGCCGCCGATAATCACGCCCAGGATGCCCCAGGTGAGGAAATCGTCGAGCAGTTCGCGGGTAAACAGGGTGTTGCCTTGGGCGATGCGGCGGCGGCCGAGCCAGATAAACAGGATAAAGCCGACGATGTAGCTCAGGGCATACCAGCGTATGGCCAGCGGGCCGATGCTGATTAATACGGGGTCAAACTGGGGGTGTACCATCATGGCGGAAGGTCCTTTCGGAATGCGGAAGCCGTCTGAAAAATGCTCAGAACGCGCCGAAATAGTGGAAAAGGTAAACAATCAACAGCAGCAGCGGGGCAAACAGCAGCGAGGTCTGTTTTTTCAATTCGGGTTCGCCGCGCAGGTGGTGCTTGATGACTTCAAATAACACGAATTTGGATAAAAAAGTGGCTTCGCAGGCTAAGATGATGCCGTTAATCAGATATTGCGTGGGATCGTCGTGCGGCGGAAACAGGGCGAAGAGCAGCAGGGTAGCCAGCGGAATCAGGCAGACAATCAGCCAGCGGATCAGGAGCGTGCGGGAGTGGTTCATGGTCGGGCGCGGTTATCGGAAAGGGCGTTATTATAGCGCAGCTTGGGGCGGCGTGGTTTCAGACGGCATTTCGGATGCGCTGTTGCCGCGTCGCGCATCGAAAAAACGCTGCAATACTGCTTGGCATTCGTTTGCCGATACGCCGCCCAAAACGGCGGTATGCCGGTTGAGACGGATATCGCCGAACACGTCCAATACGCTGCCGGCCGCGCCGGTTTTCGGCTCTGACGCTCCGTACACCACCCGTTTGACCCGCGCCTGTATCAATGCGGAGGCGCACATGCAGCAAGGTTCGAGGGTGATGTACACATCGCAGTCTTCCAAACGGTAATTCTGCAGCGCCGCACCTGCCTGCGCCAAAGCGCGGATTTCGGCATGGTGGCTGATGTTGTGGTCGCCGATGCAGGAATTGTGGGCGGCGGCGATGATTTCGCCGTTTTTTACGACGACCGCACCGACGGGGATCTCCCCCAGCGCCGCTGCCTGCCGCGCCTG
Source organism: Bergeriella denitrificans NBRC 102155 (assembly GCF_001592185.1). Taxonomy (GTDB): domain Bacteria; phylum Pseudomonadota; class Gammaproteobacteria; order Burkholderiales; family Neisseriaceae; genus Neisseria; species Neisseria denitrificans. The sequence goes on along the minus strand of NZ_BCWL01000106.1, from coordinate 4,699 downwards.
CGCCAACGCCGCCTGCATGAAGCGTTCCATTTCAGACGGCATGGGGAACATGGCGACGGGCGCGTGGTTTTTGACTGCGGTTTTTAAGGCATGTTTTTGCGCTGCGTCCAACTCCTGCGGCCGGATGCCGAGCAGCAGTGCTTCGAGCTGCCACAGCGTGCTGTATGTCAGCGTTAGCCCTGCCGCTTTAAGCAGCAGAAAGGTTTTGGCCGAGCCGAAACGGCGCAAATCGTCGGACGTATGAATGCCGAGACGCTGTAAGGCCAAAAGTGTTTTCGGGGCAATGGGGGGCGTGGTCAACATAAGCGGGAAAGATGGAACAAGCTGCCAGAAAAGATGCCGGTTTATATCTTGAAATGCCGCTGCACCAGCGACAAGGCCGTCTGAAAATAATCGTTTGAGCCGTAGGGGGCGAGGGCGGCGGCGGTTGGGATTTTCCGCAGCCAGGTCAGCTGGCGTTTGGCGAGCTGGCGGGTGGCGGCTTTGCCTTTTTCGACAAAGGTTTCATAATCGTATGCGCCTTCGAGATAATCCCAAGCCTGGCGGTAGCCGACGCAGCGCATGGCGGGCATATCGGCGCTGAGTTCGGGATAGCGGGCGCGCAGGGTGTTCATCTCATCCAGAAAACCCTGTTCCAACATTTTATCGAAACGCTTGCCGATTTGCGCGTGCAGCAAGGCGCGGTCTTCGGGAATTAAGGCGACGGTATGCAAATCCAGCGGCGCGGTATAGTGCGCCTGCTCCGCAAAATGCCGGCTCAAGGGTTTGCCCGTCAGCAGATACACTTCCAGGGCGCGTTCGATGCGCTGGCTGTCGTTCGGTTTCAGACGGCCTGCGGTCTCGGGGTCGCAGGCTTGCAGCTTTTCATATAGATAGCCCAAGCCGTGCGTGGCTTTATCGGCCTGCAAAGCCGCGCGTACTGCGGGGTCGGCCTCGGGCAAATCGTTCAAACCCGCAGTCAGCGCGTGGAAATACATCATGGTGCCGCCGACAATCAGCGGCAAACGTCCGCGCGCATGGATTTCGGCGGCCAAGCGCGTGCAGTCGGCCACAAATTCGGCCGCGCTGTAACTTTGCAGCGGCGAAATAATATCAATCAAATGATGGGGCACGGCTGCCATTTCCGCTGCCGTCGGCTTGGCGGTACCGATGTCCATATCGCGGTACACCAGCGCGGAATCGAGGCTGATGATTTCAACGGGCAGGCACTCTGCGATTTTGAGCGCGAGTGCGGTTTTGCCGCCGGCGGTGGGGCCGAGTATGGCGAAGGCTTTGGGGGTCATGTGGGAACTGGGCGTTAAGTTTGGCGGAATGACGGCTGAGGAATTTTAAACATTGTTGCCAAGGTTTCAGGCCGTCTGAAAATCAGGTTTTTCAGACGGCCTGTGTGCGGCTTACCCGGTAATTGAGGCAAATACGTCAAAGTAAGTCGGGAAGGTTTTGTGGGTGCATTTCGGGTCGTTGATGATAACGGGCGTGCCGAGCAGCGACACCAGCGAGAAGCACATGGCGACGCGGTGGTCGTCGTAGGTGTCGATGGCCACGTCTGCTTTTAATGCGGCGGGCGGCGTGATGTGGATGGCTTCTTCTTCCTCTGTTACTTCTGCGCCGAGCTTGCGTAATTCGGTTGCCATGGCGGCGATGCGGTCGGTTTCTTTCACGCGCCATGAACCGATGTTACGCAGGGTGCAGGGTTTGCCGCTGGCCAGCGCAATCACGGCCAGGGTCATGGCGGCGTCGGGAATATGGTTGGCATCCAAGTCAAACGGCAATACGGCCCGATCCGCCGCGCGGGAAATTTCGATGAAATTGTCGCCCCACACCACATCGGCGCCGATTTTTTCCAACTCGCGTGCAAAAGCAACATCGCCCTGAATGCTGTTCAGGCCGATACCGGTGACGCGGATGGGCGCGCCGGAAATCAAGCCTGCGCCGAGGAAATAAGACGCGCTGGAGGCGTCGCCTTCAACGTGCAGCACCTCGGGCGCATGGTAACGCGCGCCGGCGGGGATTTTAAACACACGGTAATCTTCATTTACCACATGCACGCCGAACTGCGCCATCAGTTTCAGCGTGATGTCGATGTAGGGCTTGGAAATCAGCTCGCCGACCATGCGGATATCGAATGCCTCGCCGGTCAGCGGCAGCGCCATCAGCAGCGCGGTGAGAAACTGGCTGGACACATTGCCTTTAATCGGAATTTCGCGCACACCGTTGTCGCCGCACTCATGGATTTGCAGCGGCGGATAGTGTTCATTGCCCAAATACCGGATATCCGCGCCGGCGATACGCAGCGCATCGACCAAGTCGCCGATGGGGCGCTCGTGCATACGCGGCACGCCGTGCAGGTGGTAATCGCCGCCCAATACCGCCAATACGGCCGTCAGCGGGCGGAAGGCCGTACCCGCGTTGCCGAGAAACAGATCTGCCGAACGCTTGGGAAAACGCCCGCCCGTGCCGTGGATTTTCAGACGGCCTTCTTCTAAAAATTCGATATCAACGCCCAGCTTTTCCAAGGCTTCCAGCATACGGTCGGTGTCGTCGGATTTGAGCAGCGAGCGGATTTCGCAGGTGTTGTCGGACAAAGCGGCCAATAGCAGCGTGCGGTTGCTGATGCTTTTGGAGCCGGGCAGGGCGACGGTGGAAGGCTTGAGCTTGGCAGCGGGCAGGCGGATGGATTCGGTCATATTTCTCTCTTTGACGGTGTGGGTTGCGGGCGGAAAGCCGCAGAACGCGGCCAAGGCCGATGCCGCATTATACGCAAATCGGCGGCCGTCTGAAACTGGGGCGGGGCGTTTTCAGACGGCAATGCAGTAGCACTTTGCGGGGCATTTCACTATACTGCTGCTTTTGACGGATTTCGGTGTTAGTTTATGTATCAGAAGAAAGCGCGCGGCGCCAAGCCGTGGATTGTAATGGGCGCAGTGGTGGTGCTCTTTTTCTGGCTGCTTTATGCGCTGGGCGACATTCTCACGCCGTTTATCGTGGCGGCGGTGCTGGCTTATGTGCTGAACCCACTGGTGGAAATGCTGGAGCGGCGCGGTTTCAAGCGCGGGTTGGCTTCTATGCTGGTGATGGTGCTGTCGCTGGCGGTATTGCTGGCTTTGGTGCTGATTATCGTGCCGATGCTGATCGGGCAGTTTAACAATTTGGTCGAGCGGCTGCCGCAGATTGCGGGCTTTGTGCAAAATACGCTGCTGCCCTGGCTGGGGCGCTTCGGCGGCGGCTATATTGAGCTGGACACGGCGTCTATCGTGGCCTGGCTGCAATCGCATACCGGCGAGTTGGCCGATACGCTGAAACGAATGATGCCCGCGCTGATGAAAAGCGGCAGCAGCATGGTTTTGGGCGTGAGCAATTTTCTGCTGCTGCCTTTTCTGCTGTATTATTTTCTGCTGGACTGGCAGCGCTGGTCGGCCGGTATCAAGGCTTTGGTGCCGCGCCGCTTTATCGATACCTATACGCGCATCAGCGACAATATGGACGAAGTGCTCGGCGAATTTCTGCGCGGGCAGCTGACGGTGATGCTGATAATGGGGCTGGTGTACGGCCTGGGGCTGATGCTGGTGGGGCTGGATTCGGGCTTTGCCATCGGCATGATTGCGGGTATTTTGGTATTTGTACCGTATTTGGGTGCGTTTACCGGGCTGCTGCTGGCTACGGTGGCGGCGGTATTGCAGTTCGGCTCGTGGCAGGGCGTGCTGATGGTGTGGGCGGTATTTGCGGTCGGACAGTTTTTGGAGAGTTTTTTCATTACCCCGAAAATCGTCGGCGACCGCATCGGCCTGTCGCCTTTCTGGGTGATTTTCTCGCTGATGGCGTTCGGCCAGCTGATGGGTTTCGTCGGTATGCTGGTCGGCCTGCCGCTGGCGGCGGTCACGCTGGTGCTGCTGCGCGAGGGCGCGGATGCCTATTTCGGCAGCCATTTCTACCGCCACCGCTGATGCGGTTTTTCAGACGGCCTGAAGCAGGAAAGGCCGTCTGAAAATCGGGTATTTGAGTGCGAATGGTTTCAGTATTGAATTTCGTATTGAACTTCGCAAGGCGGGAAAATATGAAAAACGGGCAGATTAAGAAATCTGCCCGTTTTTCATGAGTAAGCACTATCAATAGTGGCGGCGGCGGAAGAAAAACATTCCTTCGCTGTCGGTTTCGATGATGTAGCGGCCGTTTTGTACCGCCGCATAGCCGCTTTTTTCGGCTTGATAAGGCTGCAGGCCGGCGTGGCTGAGCAGGTAGGCGGTGAGCGCGGGCGCGTCTTGGGCGACATTGTCCAGCAGGCGGGCAAACAGGGTGTGGCAGATGCCGCCTTCACGCCAGCCGGTTTTCCGGCCTGCTTCGTCGGTTTCCATACATTTGCCGCTGATGGTCTCTAAATCGGCGGGGTTTTTACCGCTTAAAACAATGTAGTTGTCGCCGCTTAAACCGTCGATTTGATAGCTGGATTGTGCTTTTTCGCCGTCGCCGCTGCTGCCGGAGGGTGTAAGGGCCAGGCCTTCGATGGCTGCGGTGTCGATGTGCTTGATTTTGAACACGGGTTTGGGCGCTTGGCCGTCTGCATTTCGGCTGTTTTCATTGCTTGAGCCGCCGCAGGCTGCCAGCATCAGCAGGCAGGCGGCGGAAAATAATGCTTTTTTCATCGCTAAATCCTGTGGGTATGGGGCAAATGGTGCTATAGTCGGAGAAAATAAGAATGAGA
>NZ_BCWL01000105.1 GCF_001592185.1 Bergeriella denitrificans NBRC 102155 | reverse complement strand
GGTAAAGGCGGCTTGGCTGCGGCTGCCTCAATCCGAGTGAAGTCCTCCGTCATTTTTCAGACGGCCTAAGCAGGCTGCCCTGATAGTCCGCCGACGGGCAAACGCTGCCGTCGTCTTCGTATTCCGTTACGCCTGCGATATGGCGGGCGGCGGTGTAGCCGAAAGTGAGTGCGGGGCCGATGTTGATGCCGCCGCAGGGGTAGTTGCCGCCGAATACGGATTTTTGGTCGAGGCCGACGGCATAGAGGCCGTCTGAAATGCTGCCGTCGCGCCGTAAAACGCGCGAGAAGGCGTCTACGGCGATGCCGGCGAAGGTGCCGAACGAGCCGACTTGTACTTTCACGGCGTAATACGGGCCTTTGCCCAAAGGGGCGAGCGAGGGATTGGGATAGCCGGTGGATGCGTCACCGCCGTAGCGGTTGAACGGGGTGTCGCCGCGCCCGAAGTCGGTGTCTTTGCCCTGCTTGGCCATTCGGTTGAATCCGGCTACGGTTGACATCAGGCCGACGGGGTCGATGCCGCATTTTTCGGCCAGTTCGTCGAGCGTGTCGGCTTCTTCAATGCATTTCAGGTATCGGGTGTAAACGGCCAGCGGTATCGGCCGCGGTTTGGCATAGCCGAACATGTAGCTGCGTACGGCGCGTTTGTCGCCTATCAGCCAGGATTCGACCGCTTCGCCTTCGGGCACGGCTTGGAGCATGCCGGCCACATAGTCGTAATAGCCGTTGGCCTCGTTGACAAAGCGTTTGCCGTTTTTCAACACGCCGATGATGCCGGGTTTGGCGCGGTCGGCAATGTGCGGGAACACGCCTTCGCTGCCGTCTTTGAATTTCACGACGGATACGGGACACCATGCGGCGGGCGAGCGGCCGGAGTCGTCGAGATAGCCGCCCGCGCTTTCGGCCAAGGCCAGACCTGCGCCGTCGGCCTCTTGCGGTGCGAGCGTCCAATGCTGCGTGCCGTCGGGATTGCGCGGAAAGTTTTTGCGCCGTTCGATGTTGGCGGGATAGCCGCCGGTGGCCAGCACCACGCCCTTGGCCGCGCGGACTTGCACTGTGCCTTGCGGGGTATCGAGATATGCGCCGACGGTTTTGCCGTTTCCGTCTTCAATCAGTGCTTTCACCGAGGTATTGACCTGAATGTCCACGCCTTTTTCATCGGCGGCCTGCACCAGCCGGGCAATCATTGCCAAGCCGTTGACCATCTGCATGTTGCGTTTGTAAACGATTTTGTCGTAGAGGTGGATGCCGAAGCGTTTGGCGGCATAAAGGAAGCTCTGCGGCTTTTTCATTGCGTTGAGGAAATGCCCCAAATCCGGCCCCGCCATGATGCCCATGCCCCAAAACGAGGTCATTTTGTATTGGTCGGGCAGAATGCCGAGCAGATGTCGGGGCAGCTGCTTGGCGTAAAACGGGGTGGCGGCAACGGAGCGGTGCCCCGTGCCCGCGCCGGGCAGCCGGCCGTAGATGTCGCAGATTTTTGCGCCGGGCGTGAATTTCAGCGGTGTGGAATTTTCAAAAAAGCCGACCATGTGCGGCACGTTTTCCAAAAACATTTCAATGCGTTCGTGGTCGTAGTCGGCTTCACCGATAACGGCTTTGAGATAATTGCGGAAATCGTCGCGCGGTTCGTTGACCCCGTCGGCCTTTGCTAGCGGATTGCCGGGCGTCCAAGCCCAGCCGCCCGACCGTGCCGTTGCGCCGCCGCAGCTTGCCGCACGCTCGGCTACGATGACTTTCAGACCGTGGTGCGCCGCCGTAACCGCCGCTGCCAGCCCGCCCGCGCCGCTGCCCGCGACCAATACGTCGCAATGCCATTGCGGAATATTTTGCATTGTCTGCTGCGACATCGCCGCCACCTTGTGTAGTATCCTGTAACAAACCCTATTATTAGGTGCCGGCCCGTCTCTTGCCATATCGCTTCCGATATAACTCCTATGCTTTATCTGCACACCGCGCTACCCGCAGCATGCCCGGCCGAACCTGAAGCAAAATTCAAGTATTTGATTTTTATGTTTATTAAATCATGCTTTCCGGAAATGGATGATTCAACGGTATTTTTCAGACGGCCTGAGCTTTTGCCAAAATCAAAAAAGGCCGGGACCTTTGCAAAAAAGTTTGGGCTTCCGGTGACGTCATTAGCTACGCAAGTCCACTCCACTCCCCCCGCGCAGGCGGGAATCTACCGATAAAATGAAGTAACTTATTTTGAAACAATATGTTGCTTAATATTTAAAGTAGATTCCCGCCTGCGCGGGGGGAGTGGAGTGGACTTGCGTAGCTAATGACGGCTAAGGGATTTTAAATATTTTTGCAAAGGTCTCAGGTAGTATAGCAAGACGAGTTAACGACGTATGATTTTGTAGTTGAATGACTAGAATTTCAACAGAACTTATATTTCTCAACCGTTTGTCTTATCCCGAACGCACGTTAGTTAAACCATGTTTTCCGGATATGGATTATTCAACGGTATTTTTCAGACGGCCTGCTATACAAATTTGTTATAACTCTTAGTATGATTGCACACTTTAAATCGGGTGATTTATCAACAATAATGTTTTTCATAAAAACACTTTGAGAAATCATCAGGTTTCCGCCGACTACAAAATGGAGAAGCTCATGCAGTCCACACAACGCGTTATCAACATTCAGGATTTCCTTAACGGAAGCCGCTTTTCAGGCTACCAGTGGATGATTTTCATCGTCTGCTTTCTGGTGGCGTTTTTCGACGGCATGGATACGGCCGCCATCGGCTATATCGCCCCCAGCCTGCTCGACGATTGGGGCATTGAGAAAAAGGAACTGGCGCCGGTATTGAGTGCGGCTTTGTTCGGCTTGGCCATCGGTGCGGTGTCGTTCGGCCCGGTTGCCGACAAAATCGGCCGCAAGGTGGTGCTGACTTTTTCGGTATTTCTGTTTTCCGCCATGTGCGTGGCTTCGGCTTATGCCCAAGATTTGACGCAGATGAGCATTTTGCGCTTCATCACGGGCTTGGGACTGGGGGCGGCCATGCCGAATGCGGTCACGCTGCTGACGGAGTTCTGCCCTGCCCACAAACGCGCCACCATTGTCAACACCATGTATTGCGGCTTCCCCATCGGCGCGGCGGCGGGCGGTTTTTTCGCTTCGTGGCTGATTCCCGAATACGGCTGGCGCACGGCACTGTTTTGGTGCGGTATGCTGCCGCTGATTCTGAGCTTTATCATGATTTTCCTGCTGCCGCGCTCGCCCTCGTATCTGGTGGTGAAGAAAAAGCCGGCGGAGGAAGTGAGAAAAATCCTGCGCCGTATCAATCCGTCAGCCGCTTTGGACAATGCTGTGTTCGTAGTGGACGAAAACAAAGGCGCCCAGCAGACCGAAAATCCGATGGCCATGGTGATGGGGCGGCATTTCCGCACCGGCTCCGTGCTGCTGTGGGCCAGTTATTTCCTCGGCCTGATTATTTTCTACGCGATGATCAACTGGATGCCCGTTATCTTTAAAGAGGCGCAAATGCCGCCCGAATTGGGCCCGAAGATTTCCGGCCTGTTTGCACTGGGCGGACTGGGCGCGATTGCCAACGGCTATCTGATGGACAAGTTCAACGGCAACAAGCTGATTGCGTTTATGTCGCTGATGACCGCCGTATCGGTCGCCTTCATCGGTTGGTCCATCGGACAGGGTTTGGGGCTGCTGATTGCGGTGGTGTTGATTGCCGGCGTATTCCAAAATACCGCCCAGTCTTCCCTGCCCGCGCTGGCTGCCAAGTTTTATCCCACCGAGTGCCGCACGACGGGCGTATCGTGGATGTTGGGCATAGGCCGCTTCGGCGCGATTGCGGGCACGTTCCTGACCGGACAGCTTTTGGCGTGGCAGCTGGATTTTGTAACCATCTTTATCATTCTTGCCCTTCCTTCGCTGTTGATGGTCTTCTGCCTGATGATGAAACAGAAGCTCTACGGCGACAGCTGAATATTCAGACGGCCTCTTACGCCCTGCCGGAACAGGCCGTCTGAAAACCGACATTCTTAACTTGATGCAAACGGAGAAACCCCATGAGCCTGATTATCGACTGCCACGGCCACTACACCACCGCCCCGCCTTCATTGGAAGCCTGGCGCAACAAGCAAATCGCCGCCATCGGCAACCCGTCGCAAATGCCCAAAGCCGGCGAACTCAAAATCAGCGACGACGAATTGCGCGAAACCATCGAGAAGAACCAGCTGCGCCTGATGAAAGAGCGCGGTGCGGACATGACGCTTTTCTCTCCGCGCGCCAGCTTTATGGCGCACCACATCGGTGATTTTGAAGTGTCTTCCGCTTGGGCGGCGATTTGTAACGAATTGTGCTACCGCGTATCGCAACTTTTTCCGGACAATTTCGTTCCCGTCGCCATGTTGCCGCAAAGCCCCGGTGTGGCCGTCGAAACCTGCATTGCCGAGCTGGAACGCTGCGTCAACGAATACGGCAACGTCGGTATCAACCTCAATCCCGACCCCAGCGGCGGCCATTGGACTTCCCCGCCCCTGACCGACAAATACTGGTATCCGATTTACGAAAAAATGGTGGAATACGACATCCCCGCCATGATTCACGTTTCCACCTCGTGCAACCACTGCTTCCACACCACCGGCGCGCACTACCTGAACGCCGACACCACCGCGTTTATGCAGCTGCTGCAAGGCGATTTGTTTAAAGACTTCCCCACCCTGCGCTTCATCATCCCGCACGGCGGCGGCGCGGTGCCCTACCACTGGGGACGTTTCCGCGGCCTGGCGATGGTGCTGAAAAAGCCCGAACTGGAAGAACATTTGCTGAACAACATCTTCTTCGACACCTGCGTTTACCACCAGCCCGGCATTGACCTGCTGCTGGACGTGGTGCCGAACAAAAACATCTTGTTTGCCTCCGAAATGATCGGCGCGGTACGCGACATCGACCCGCGCACCGGCTTCTACTTCGACGACACCAAACGCTACATCGAAGCCGCCGCCCTTTCCGCCGAAGACAAACACCAAATCTACGAAGGCAACGCCCGCCGCGTCTTCCCGCGCTTGGACGCCCTGCTCAAATCGAAAGGACTGTAAACATGACCGATGTGTATCTGAACCAACTGGGCGTGGTCAAACGCAACATCAAACGCGCCGACCCGGCCGCGGTGGAAAAACTGTCGCGCTTCGGCGTGGCCACCATTCACGAAGCGATGGGGCGCACCGGCCTGATGAAACCCTATATGCGCCCCGTGTACAGCGGCGCGAAAATCTGCGGCACCGCCGTCACCATCCTGCTGCAGCCGGGCGACAACTGGATGATGCATGTGGCTGCCGAGCAGCTGCGTCCGGGCGATGTGGCCGTGGCCGCCTGCACCACCGACAACGCCGACGGCTTTTTCGGCGACCTGCTGGCCACTTCGTTCAAAGCCCAAGGTTGCAAAGGCCTGATTATCGACGGCGGCGTGCGCGACGTGGCCGACTTGGAAGCCATGTGCTTCCCCGTATTCGCCAAAGCCATCCACGCCAAAGGCACGATTAAAGCCACGCTGGGTTCGGTCAACGTACCCGTGGTGTGCGCGGGCGCATTGGTCAACCCGGGTGATGTCGTCATTGCCGACACCGACGGCGTAGTGGTCGTGCCCGCCGACCGCGCCATGGAGATTGCCGACGCCGCCGAAGCGCGCGAAGCCAACGAAGGAAATAAACGCGAGCTGTTCGCCAACGGCACTTTGGGGTTGGATTTGTACAAAATGCGCGAGCCGCTGGAAAAAGCCGGTTTGAAATACATCGATTGACGGTCTCCGGACAGGATCGGATACAGGCCCGTCTGAAAAACCGCGCCCCCGTAGGCTCCTTAGGCCGGGCTTCAGCCCGGCAAAACAGTGCACCGCCCCAAACCCGGTCATGCCGGGCTAAAGCCCGGCCTACCACGCCCCAAAACACCATAAAAACAAGGCCGAAGCCAAACAGGCCGTCTGAAACGCTTTGCAACACCGTTTTACATAAAAGACAAAGGAGAAAGCCCATGAAAACCCAAGTCGCCATCATCGGCGCAGGCCCCTCGGGTCTGCTGCTCGGCCAGCTGCTGTATCAAAACGGTATCGACAACGTGATTTTGGAGCGCAAAAGCGCGGATTATGTTTTGAGCCGTATCCGCGCGGGCGTATTGGAACACACCACCGTGCAAGGCTTGGAAAAAGCGGGCGCGGCCGAGCGCATGCACCGCGAAGGCTTGGTGCACGAAGGCGTGGAGCTGGTGTTCGACCACAAACACATCCGCGTGGATTTTGAAAAAGAAGTCGGCAAACATGTGGTGGTGTACGGCCAAACCGAAGTCACCCGCGACCTGATGGACGCGCGTGCGGCAAGCGGCGGCCTGACCGTTTACGAAGCGGAAGACGTCGCCCTGCACGAAATCGATACCGATGCGCCTTATGTCACCTACCTCAAAGACGGCACCCGACACCGCTTGGATTGCGACTTTATCGCCGGCTGCGACGGTTTCCACGGTGTATCGCGCCAAAGCATTCCCGAGGGCGTATTGAAAACCTACGAGCGCGTGTATCCCTTCGGCTGGCTCGGTCTGTTGTCGGACACGCCGCCGGTATCGGAGGAGCTGATTTACGCCAAACATCCCAACGGCTTCGCTTTGTGCAGCCAGCGTTCCACCACCCGCAGCCGCTATTACCTGCAAGTGCCGCTGAGCGACAAGGTGGAGGATTGGCCGGACGGGCGTTTCTGGGACGAACTGAAAAACCGTCTGCCGCCCGAAACCGCCGCCAAGCTCGTGACCGGCCCGAGTTTGGAAAAAAGCATTGCGCCGCTGCGCAGCTTTGTGAGCGAGCCGATGCGCTATCAATCCCTGTTTCTGGCGGGCGATGCCGCGCATATCGTGCCGCCCACCGGTGCGAAGGGGTTGAATCTGGCCGCGGGCGACGTGCAATGCCTGGCCGATGCGCTGTGCGATTACTACCGAAACGGCAGCAGCGCGGGCATTGACGGCTATTCCGAACGCTGCATGAAGCGCGTGTGGGCAGCGGAACGTTTTTCTTGGTATATGACCAAGCTGCTGCACACCTTCCCCGATGCCGACGACTTCGAACGTAAAATGCAGGAAGCCGAATTCAACCAACTCGAGCTGACCGAAAACGCCGTCAAAACGCTGGCGGAAAACTATGTCGGTCTGCCGTATTGACGATGTAAGGTTTCAGGCGGCTTTTTTGATTTTTTCCAAGATTTCAGGCCGTCTGAAAAAACAGACCG
>NZ_BCWL01000104.1 GCF_001592185.1 Bergeriella denitrificans NBRC 102155 | reverse complement strand
TCCTGCCCAAAACCGCTAAATTGTGTAAAATAACCGCGTGCCGCCATCAGGTATGGGCGGGCGCAACGCTGCCTGTTTGGCAAATACGATACATCAAGGCAAATCCTGCAGAACGCTCCGGCGCAACCGCTTTGCCATCCCCATTCCCAAACCATTTTTCAGACGGCCTGCCCCGCCCTGCGCGGCTGCCGCAGCCATTTTTAGATAGGAACACCATGTTACTGATTCCCGCAATCGACTTGAAAGACGGCAGCTGCGTGCGCCTGAAGCAGGGCCTGATGGAAGAGGCCACCGTATTCTCCGATTCCCCCGCCGAAACCGCCGCCCACTGGCTCAAACAGGGTGCGCGCCGTCTGCATTTGGTGGATTTGAACGGCGCATTCGCCGGCGAGCCGAAAAACTTCCCCGCCATCAAAGAAATCTTAGCAGCCGTTGCCAAAGACATTCCCGTGCAGCTGGGTGGCGGCATTCGCGATTTGCAAACTATTGAAAAATATCTGGAATTAGGTTTAACCGATGTGATTATCGGCACCGCCGCCGTCAAAGACCCCGAGTTTGTGCGCCAGGCCTGCAAAGCGTTTGCCGGACACATCATCGTCGGCCTTGATGCCAAAGACGGCATGGTCGCCATCGACGGCTGGGCCACGGTCACCGACCACCACGTCATCGACTTGAGCCGCCAATTTGAAGACGACGGCGTCAACAGCATCATCTATACCGACATCGGCCGCGACGGCATGATGAGCGGCGTCAACATCGAAGCCACCGTCAAGCTCGCCGAAGCCGTGAAAATTCCCGTGATTGCCTCCGGCGGCCTGACCGACTTGAACGACATCCGCGCCCTGTGCGCCGTGGAAAGCAGCGGCGTAACCGGCGCGATTACCGGCCGCGCGATTTACGAAGGCAGCATCGATTTCGCCGAAGCCCAAACGCTGGCCGACACCCTGTCTGCCGCCTGATTCCGCTCCGCCCCGCCGCCATAACCATACCAACAGGCGGGGCGGTTTCTGCCCACCTCACACATCGGGAACATTATGCTGGAAGCGTTCGTATTGAGCTTTTGGGCGGTCTGGTCGGCCGACCGCGAGCTTTACCCGCTGAGCGAAAGCCTGTGGTTTACCATCATCGCTGCCTTTTTCCGCCATCTGGCCGAATGGGAAATGCCGCTGGTGGACGGCCGCTGGGTTGCATTCAACAGCGTGCTCTGGCTCTACACCGCGCTGGTTTTCATTCTGATTAACCGCCTCAGCAGCAGCTTTATCCATACCCTGCTGCTGACAGCGGCGGCCGGTATCGGCTATTTCCATCTGGCCCTGCATCTGCCCGACTGGCTTTAGACAGCCTGACTGCACAAAGGCCGTCTGAATATCCGCCCTACCGCCGCGCGCCGCTCAAACGCCCTGATTTTCAGACGGCCCGATAAAGCCGCACCCCGCAGGCCGTTTGGCCGCCCATTTTTACGGAGACCCCAATGGCACTGGCAAAACGCATCATCCCCTGCCTCGACGTGGACAACGGCCGCGTCGTCAAAGGCGTGAATTTCTTAGGTTTGCGCGACGCAGGCAACCCCATTGACGTTGCCAAACGCTACAACGACGAAGGCGCGGACGAATTGACCTTTCTCGACATCACCGCCTCTTCCGACAACCGCGACACCATTTTGCACGTTATCGAAGAAGTCGCCTCGCAAGTCTTCATCCCGCTGACCGTCGGCGGCGGCGTGCGCTCCGTGGCCGACGTGCGCCGCCTGCTGAATGCCGGTGCCGACAAAGCCAGCATCAACACCGCCGCCGTCACCAACCCCGATTTGGTCAACGAAGCCAGCGGCTTTTTCGGCTCGCAGGCCATCGTCGTCGCCATCGACGCCAAAGCCGTCAATCCCGAAAACACCCGTTGGGAAATCTTCACCCACGGCGGCCGCAAACCCACCGGCCTGGACGCAGTTGCTTGGGCGGTGGAAATGCAGAAACGCGGCGCAGGCGAAATCCTGCTCACCAGCATGGACAGGGACGGTACCAAAACCGGTTTCAACCTGCCGCTCACCCGCGCCATCAGCGAAGCCGTGGACATTCCCGTTATCGCCTCCGGCGGCGTTGGCAACGTACAGCACTTAATCGACGGCGTCAAAGAAGGCAAAGCCGACGCCGTATTGGCCGCAAGCATCTTCCACTTCGGCGAAGTCAGCATCCGCGAAGCCAAGCAGGCCATGCAGGCCGCAGGGATTGAAGTGCGGCTGTAACAGAGTAGGACGGCCAAGCCGAACTGCGTCAGGCGGGATTAACACCCCACCGCTTTGCCCGACAACAAAGAAGGCCGTCTGAAAACCAAGCCGCAGGATAGGCTTATTGTGCACAAAGAAACACTTATCCCGAACTCATGTTACATAGTGAAATTCCTAAAAAACCAAAATGAGCAGGCTGGGCTTCAGCCCAGCAATATCAATATGTTGCAAGGTTTTGCCGGTCTGAAGCCCGGCCTGCGTGTTAAGGTTTCTTGGGAATTTGACTGCATATTCAGACGGCATTCCTGCCAAAAGGCCGTCTGAAAACCAAGTTTCAGCCACACTAAAACCAAGCCGCCGCACACGGAGCACACATGGAACTCGACTTCACCCTGACCCAATATCTGCTGATCGGCATACTCGGCATCGCAGCCGGCATCATCAACATGATGGCCGGAGGCGGCTCCAACCTGATACTGCCCGTACTGATGATGTTCGGCATCCCCGCCGACATCGCCAACGGCACCAACCGCGTCGGCGTACTGGTGCAATCGGTATCCGGCCTGCAAGGCTTTTACAAAGCAGGCAAACTGCCCACCGAAGATTTGCCCGCCATCTTATGGCCGACCATCGTCGGCGGCATCATCGGCGCACTGGCCGCCTCATTCGCGCCCGTCGCCATCCTCAAATCCATGCTGCTGCTGACCATGCTCGGCGTGGCCGCGTTGGTGGCCTTCCGTCCCGATTTACTGGTACACGCCCCCGACGTCCGCCCCGTGCGCGTCGCCGACAACCCCAAATCACGCTGGGCATTGGCCGCTGTCGGCATCTACGGCGGCTTCGTACAGGCCGCCGCCGGATTCGTGCTGCTGCCCGTACTGGCCGGCATGCTGTGCTACGACCTCGTACGAGCCAATGCACTGAAAGTCTGCTGCACACTCGGCTTTACCCTGGTGGCCTTATCGATTTTCATCGTCCGCGGCCAAGTGATGTGGGACGTCGGCCTGGTCTTAGCCGCCTGCAGCGCGCTCGGCGCCCGCATCGGCGTGAAAACCGCCATCAAGCTGCAACCCGACACCTTACGCAAAATCCTGTTTGCCATGACCCTGATTGCCGTCGTTTTGGCCTTATTGAAATAACCCCGCACCGTCCGAACGCAAACACTTTTTCAGACGGCCTTTCCCGTAATAAAGAACCATGAACAGCGAAAACCTCTTAAAATCCGTCAAATTCGACGACAAAGGCCTGATCTGCGCCGTTGCCCAAGATTGGCAGACCAAGCGCGTGCTGATGGTGGCATGGATGAATGCCGAAGCCTTGCAGAAAACCGCCGAAACCGGTTTCGCCCACTATTACAGCCGTTCGCGCCGGAAACAGTGGATGAAAGGCGAAGAATCCGGCCACACGCAGAAAGTCCGCGAGCTGCGCCTCGACTGCGACGGCGACGCCATCGTCATGCTGATTGAACAAAACGGCGGCATCGCCTGCCACACCGGCCGCGAAAGCTGCTTTTACCAAGTATGGAACGGCGAAGCGTGGGAAACCCGCGACGCGGTGTTGAAAGATGAAGACAGTATTTACGGGCATAAGCATCCGTAGGCCGTCTGAATAGCCTGTATGGCCAATCATATAACGCCAAGTAAGCATGACCGTAGGGGCGGGTTTGACACCCGCCCGCTACCCTGAATGCCCAACCGTCTATGATATTCAAGGTCGTAGGACGGGCATCCCTGCCCGTCGCTTTGCCGCAAGGCAAAGAAAATGGCTAAACAAAAGGTTTATCTCATTCTACGAATGAGTGACGGGCAGGAATGCCCGTCCTACGGCTGAAACTTTGCAGGTCGGATTACCAACCCGACACTTTCCCTATTACCACCCTTGTCGGGCTGACAACCCGACCCATATGAAAAACCACATAAAAACCACCATGACCGACATCCTCACCCAAATCCAAGACGTCATCGATTCGCGCCAAGGTGCGAATCCCGAAGCATCCTATGTTGCCCAGCTTCTGCACAAAGGCGGCGACAAAATCCTCAAAAAAGTGATTGAAGAAGCCGGCGAAGTATTGATGGCCTCCAAAGACGGCGACAAAGAACACATCGTTTACGAAACCGCCGATTTATGGTTTCACAGCATGATTCTGCTCGCCCACCACGGCTTGCGCGTCGAAGATGTCATCGCCGAACTTGCGCGCCGTCAAGGTTTGTCGGGCTTGGCGGAAAAAGCCGCTCGCACAGAGGGCTGAAACTGTATTACAATTCCGCTTAACTTTCCTGCCGTCTGAATATTTAAGCAGATTGTTTGGACAACCCAAGCAACCTGCTTCCCCTACCCCGAAATTTTCAGACGGCCCTTCGGAGCATTTTTATGAGCAACTGTATTTTCTGCAAAATCACCGACAAAGAAATCCCCGCCGCAGTCGTTTACGAAGACAACGACATGCTCTGCTTCAAAGACATCAACCCCGCCGCCCCCGTGCACCTGCTGCTGATTCCGAAAGTCCACTTCGATTCGCTGGCACACGCCGAAGCGGCACATGAAGCGCTGCTGGGCAAAATGATGCTGAAAGTACCGCAAATCGCCGAAGCCGCCGGCCTGACAAACGGCTTCAAAACCCTGATTAACACCGGCAAAGGCGGCGGGCAGGAAGTGTTCCACCTGCATATCCACATCATGGGCACGCCGGCCTGATACGGTTTGCCTGCATTCCCCACATTCTTTAATCTACTTCCCTAAAGGACCTCAAATGGGCAGCTTTTCTATTTGGCACTGGATTATCGTTTTGGTTATCGTGGTATTGGTGTTCGGTACCAAAAAACTGCGTAACGTCGGCAAAGACCTCGGCGGCGCGGTACATGATTTCAAAAAAGGCCTGAACGAAGGCACCGACGGCCAAGCCAAAAAAGACGAAGTCATCGAACACCAAAAAGACGACAACAAAGCCTAATCCATGTTTGATTTCGGTTTAAGCGAGCTGCTGCTGATCGGCGCAGTCGCCTTAGTCGTACTCGGCCCCGAGCGCCTGCCCCATGCCGCGCGCATGGCGGGCAGACTGGTCGGCAAGCTGCAGCAGCTGGTCAGCAGCGTCAAGCAGGAGCTGAACGCGCAGGCGGATTTGGACGAGCTGCGCAAAGCCAAGCAAGAGTTTGAAGCCGCCGCCACACAGCTTAAAGACGAGCTGGCAAGCACGGGGCAAAGCGCGCAAAGCAGCCTCCACGAAATTTCAGACGGCCTCAAGCCCTGGGAGCGTCTGCCCGAGCAGCGCACGCCCGCCGATTTCGGCCTGGATGCGGAAGGCAAGCCCCTGCCCGTTTCCAATGATGCCGACGCAGGCAGCGATACGGCAGAAGCCGCCGCACACGCGGAAACCGCCGCCGAGCCTGCCGCCGCCGACAGCCAAGACCAAGCCTGGCGCGACTATCTAACCGGCGCCAAGCCGTCTGAAATACCGCAGGTCAGCTACAGCGAATACGAAGCCCCGCCGCCCGACAGCCATTACCCCGCTTACGGCGGCACGGGCTTCCACACCGTTTCCCTACGCAAGCAGGCCATGCAGCGCAAGCGCGATATGCGCCCCAAATTCCGCGCACAGCCGAAACTTCGAGTCCGTAAAAAGTGAGTGACCGGTGTCTGATTCCCCTATCGAACAACCCACCCAGCCCCTGATCGAGCACCTGCTCGAACTGCGCCGCCGCCTGGTATGGACCGCCGGCGGCCTGCTGCTGTGTTTTCTCTGCCTGATGCCCTTTGCCCAAGAGCTGTATTCCTTTGCCGCCAAGCCGCTGATGGCCTCCCTGCCCGCCGACACCAGCATGATTGCCACCGATGTGATTGCGCCGTTTTTCGTGCCCGTCAAAGTCACCTTAATGGCCGCGTTTCTAGTGTCGCTGCCGCACACCCTTTATCAGATTTGGGCTTTCGTCGCCCCCGCCCTCTACCAAAACGAAAAACGGCTGATTACCCCCCTGGTGCTTTCCAGCCTGCTGCTCTTCGCCGCAGGCATGGCCTTTGCCTACTATCTGGTGTTTCCCGTTATCTTCCAATTTCTCGCAGGCGTGACCCCCGTCGGCGTGAACATGGCCACCGACATCGACAAATATTTATCGTTTATCCTCGGCATGTTCGTCGCATTCGGCATGACGTTTGAAGTACCCGTAGTCGTCGTCTTACTCGCCAAAATGGGCATTGTCAGCACCGCACAGCTCAAGCAGGCGCGGCCTTATGTGATTGTGGGCGCATTTGTGGTCGCCGCCATCGTCACCCCGCCCGACGTCATTTCCCAAATCCTGCTGGCCGTGCCGCTGATTATCCTGTATGAAGCAGGCATCTGGTTCAGCCGCTTCACCCGCCCCAAAGCGCAAGACGGCGAACCCGCCGACCCGCCGCCGCCGGCCAACCCGTAAAAGCAGGCAGCACCGTTCCCACAATTAGTGACCCAATCCGAACAGGCCGTCTGAAAACAGCGAAACAACACTTTTTCAGACGGCCTGTTTTATTCTTATTTTCCCGAAAAAACCATGTTCAAACCCACCCTGTTTACCGCCCTGTTTACCGCCCTGATTGCCACCCTGCTGCTCGGTGCCTGTGCCGCCACCACACCGCGCCATACCGCGCAGGAAGAAGCCAACCGCCGCACCGTGACCGACTTTTACGAAAGCGTATTTGTCAAACGCGACTTAAGCACCATCGACCGCTACATCGGCGAGCCGTATATCCAGCACAGCCCCGGCCTGCCCGACGGCCGCGCCGCCCTGCATAAAATCCTCCCCGCCCTCTTCCAAAAAGAGCCCGAACGCAGCAACCGTATTATCCGCACCGCCGCCGACGGCGATTTGGTCTGGCTGCACGCCGTTGTCAAAAGCCATCCGCAAGACCGCGGGCGGGTGCTGGTGGAGATCTACCGCTTGGAAAACGGCAAAATCGTCGAGCATTGGGACGTGATTCAAGCCATTCCTGAAACCACCGTCGGCAGCCATACGGTGTATTGATTATGGTTAACGTGAGTTCGGGATAAAAGTGCTTTGAGTTTGGCTGCAATGCT
>NZ_BCWL01000103.1 GCF_001592185.1 Bergeriella denitrificans NBRC 102155 | reverse complement strand
AAATTAAGTTCTCCGACTATACCTTTTCAGATAACTGAGCGTAGTCAAAACCGCAAGCGGAGCGGGATGGCTGCCTTGTCTTGGTCTGCGGTCTTCGATTATAGTAAACGTGAGCCTGTCGCCTTAGTGCAGAGTGCCGTACCCCGCTGATTTTTCGGGCCGTCAATACTATATTCCCGCCATCAAGATAAAGAAAGCCAAGCCATGAATGCCTACCGATACCGCCGAACCCTGCCCGATGCGCCGCTCGATATTGTCGGCGATGTGCACGGCGAATTTGCCGCGTTTCAAGCTCTGCTGCGGCATTTGGGCTACCGCGCCGACGGCAGCCACCCGGAAGGGCGGCGGCTGGTGTTTGTCGGCGACTTGTGCGACCGCGGCCCCGACAGCCCCGCGATGCTGGCGTGGGCGGAGCGTGCGGTCAAAGCGGGGTATGCTTTTGTGGCGCTGGGTAATCACGAGCTGAACCTGTTGGTAGATGATGCCAAAGACGGATCGGGCTGGTTTTTCACGCAGCGTGCCGAAAAAGACGCGGCCAATTATGCGCCCTGGCAGCAGGCGGACGCAGCGGAGAAAGCCGCCATTACCGCTTGGCTGGCGGAGCAGCCGCTGATTTGGGAGCGGGAAGACATCCGCATCGTTCATGCCGCCTGGCTGCCCGAGCAGCTGGCGCGTTTGGACGCAGCGGCGGGCGAGGGCTTGGTGGCGCAATACCGGCGCTTCGACCGCGAGCTGACCGAGCAGCTTCAGTCCGCGCCGTGGTATGCCGATTACCGCTATGAGCAGCAGCATTATGCCGATTTGGCGGAGCAGCCCGGGCAGGCGCCACCGCCCATGCCCGCTACCGCGCAATACGATTTGGCCCGCAGCAGGGCGCATCCGATCCGCGCGTTGACAAGCGGCGTGGAGCGGCTTTCTGCCGAGCCGTTTTTTGCGGGCGGGCGTTGGCGCGGCACGGAGCGTTGCCCGTGGTGGACGGATTATCGGGAAGACATCCCCGTCGTTATCGGGCATTACTGGCGTGCCTGGCAGGCGTCTGAAAATGCCGTTGCTGCCGAGCGTAACCTGTTTCCGAGTGCGCCGAATGCGTGGCACGGCGCAAAGCAAAACGTTTTCTGCGTGGATTTTTCCGTGGGCGCAAGCTGGCGCGCGCGCAAATATCCGCACAAATATACCGCCGCGCAATTTCGGCTGGCCGCCTTGCGCTGGCCGGAGAATATTTTGGTGGCGGATAACGGAGAAACGCTGGCTGTGGAATGAGCGTGAGTGGGGCGGAGCAGCTTTGAATATAGTCGGAGAAATTACGCTCCGACTATAGCAGTAGGTCGGGCACTTTTGCCCGACGATTCGTTGATATGCCTGAAAATATTAGCCTCCCCAAATATAGTCGGAGAGTAATTTCTGCTACGGCGCTGGCTCGTTTTGTATCAGAATTTACGCTCCGACTATAGCCACTTTCCCTACAAAAAAGCCGTCTGAAAATCTCGTTTTTCAGACGGCTTTTTTGTTTGTTATTCGGCGAATACGGCCGTGACCGGCGCATGGTCGCTCGGGCGTTCTTGCGCGCGGGTGTCCAAATCGACGTGTACGTCTTGCAGCGCGGCGGCGAGGGCGGGGCTGATAAGCTGGTGGTCGATACGCAGGCCGAGTTTGCGTTGGAACATGGCGCCGCGGTAGTCGAACCAGGTGTAAAACGCGCCTTCGGGGTGGACTTGGCGCAATGCGTCGGTTAAGCCCAAATCGAGCAGGGTTTGGAACCAGCCGCGCTCTTCCGATGAACAGTGAATTTTTTCATGCCATTTTTCGGGGTCGTAGCAGTCGGCATCGGCGGGGGCGATGTTGAAATCGCCGAGCAATACCAGCTTTTCGTGGCGGGTGAGTTCGTCGCGCACGAAGTCGGTGAGCGCGGCAAACCATTGGCGTTTGTATTCAAACTTGGGGCTGTCGAGCGCTTCGCCGTTGACACAATACACATTAATCACGCGCACGCCGTTTACGGTGGCGGCAATCACGCGCCGCTGCGGGTCGTCGGGCAGGGCGGGCAGGCCGGTGTGTACGTCCTGCAGGGCGTGGCGGCTGATGATGGCTACGCCGTTGTAGGTTTTCTGGCCGCTCCAGGCGGTTTGCCAGCCCATCATATTGAGCGCGGCGGCGGGGAATTTGTCTTGGTCGAGCTTGAGCTCCTGCAAAACCAATACATCGGGCTGCTGGTCGGCGAGCAGGTTTTGCACCTGCGGCAGGCGCACGTTGAGCGAGTTGACGTTCCAAGTGGTGATTTTCATGATGCTGTCCGTAATGTGGTATCTAAAGCCGGGAAAAGGCCGTCTGAAAATGCGGCGGCCTTATTGTACCCGAAATCGGGCCGACGGAAAGCGGCATCAGTTTTCGGTGCGGCTGCTCAGACGGCGCAGGGTGTAGAGAATTTCGGCGGCATCTTCGGAAATCAGGCGGTATTCGATGATGCGGTGGTAGCGGGTGTATTCGACGATGCCCTCGGCGCGCAGTTTGGCCAGATGGGTGGACACGATGGTGGCGGGCAGGTCGAGGGCTTGGGCAAGCTCGTTGACGTTGCGGTCGCCCTCGAGCAGCGCGAATAAAAGCGCCATGCGCTCGGGCTGGGCGATGAGTTTGAGCAGGTTGGAGAGGTAGGGTTTTTCCATGGGTGTCGTGCGGTGATGCGTTGTCGGCACGCGCCGTGCGGCGGATGCGCTTTATCGTTATGGGTGGTAATCGGTGTTTGATGCGGTTGCGGAGTGTACCCGAAGCCGAGCGGCCGCAATGATGCGGGAGTGAAAATGCGGGTAAATAATGGTTATGCTGCGGGGGAGAAATGCGTGCCGCAGGCCGTCTGAAAATGCGGGCTTAGGCAGGCGGAAAAGATGGGGGCGGGAAAAGCGCAGGGTGTTTCGTTGCTGACAAACTACCCTGCGGCTAATCATTCAAATATTGACAGTCAGTGATTGGATTGCCTTATCCCGGGCGCACGTTATGAACACGGGGCGGCGCGCGCAAACGGGCATACGCGAGCCGTCTGAAAAACAGCCCGTTGTGTTACGCGGCGGATACGGCTTTTAGGCGGCGAGTTTAACGGCCAACTCGGCCAGCCGCTTGCCTTGCGCGAAAGCCAGCTCGTTTTCTTCGTCGGTCAGCGCGGCGCGGCCTTCGTGTCCGGCAACGTGGCTGGCACCGTAGGGCGTGCCGCCGCTTTGGGTGTGGCCGAGGGCGGATTCGCTGAAGGGAATGCCGCTGATAATCATGCCGTGGTGCAGGAGCGGCAGCATCATGGAGAGCAGGGTGGACTCTTGGCCGCCGTGCAGGCTGGAAGAGCTGGTGAAGACGGTGGCGGGTTTGCCGGATAATTCCGCGCCCAGCCATTGCGGAATGGTGCCGTCGATAAAGTATTTCATGGCGGCGGCCATATTGCCGAAGCGGGTGGGGCTGCCGAGGGCGAGGGCGGCGCAGTGTTTCAGGTCGTCGGCCTCGGCATAGGGCGCACCTTGCTCGGGCACGCTGCTTTCAACGGCTTCGCATACGGCGGATACTTTGGGCACGGTACGCAAAACGGCTTCGCAGCCGGGCACGCTTTCGATGCCGCGTGCAATCTGGCGGGCGAGGTTGAGGGTGCTGCCGTGTTGGGAGTAGAAAAGGACGAGGATTTTCAAGGGATTTGGGTTCATGTGCGGATTCCGTTAAAATGGCGGCAGAGGCCGTCTGAAAATATAGGAGAGATTATGCTGTTTTTGCACCGCTTGCAAGGTTTGCGGCAGGGGAAATTTGTCGGGTTTGCCGCTTTTCTGCTGCGCCGTTTCAACGACGAGCGCGTGCCGCAGGTGGCGGCCAGCCTGACGTTTACGACGCTGCTGGCGCTGGTGCCGGTGCTGACGGTCACGGTGGTGGTGGCTTCGGCGTTTCCGGTGTTTGACGAGTGGTCGGATACCTTCGTGCAGTTTGTCAACCGCACGATTGTGCCGCAGGGCGCGGATATGGTGTTTGACTATATCAATGCGTTTAAGGAAAAGGCCAAGGGGCTGACGGCCATCGGTAGTGTGATGCTGCTGGTCACATCGCTGATGCTGATTCAGACCATCGACAATACGTTTAACCGCATTTGGCGCGTGACCACGCGGCGGCCTTTGATGATGCAGTTTTTGGTGTATTGGGCGCTGCTGACTTTCGGCCCTTTGTCACTGGGTGTGGGGGCTTCGCTGCTGTTCGGCCTGATGCCGCGCGGCGATGAGGCGCTCGGGGCGTATTGGGCGGAGGGTTTGCAGACGGCGGCTTCGGTGGGCTTCAGTACGCTGCTGCTCTGGGGGCTTTACCGCTTTGTGCCCAACCGTTTCGTGCCGGCGCGGCAGGCGTTGACGGGCGCGCTGGTAACGGCAGTGTGCCTGGAAGTGGCGCGTGCGCTGTTTGCTTGGTATATGGGGCGGTTTAACGGCTATACCTCGATTTACGGCGCGTTTGCAGCCGTACCGTTTTTCCTGCTGTGGCTGAACCTGCTGTGGTCGCTGGTGTTGGCGGGCGCGGTGCTGACTTCGTCGCTGTCGTATTGGCAGGGCGAGGCCTTCCGTCGCGGTTTGGACGCACGCGGGCGTTTTGACGATGTGCTGAAAGTGCTGCTGCTGCTCGATACCGCGCAGCAGGAGGGGCAGGCGATGCCGATACAGGATTTTAGACGGCATATCAATATGGGTTACGACGAGCTGGGCGAGCTGCTGGAAAAATTGGCGCGGCACGGCTATGTGTATTCGGGTAAACAGGGCTGGGTGCTGAAAACGGGTGCGGAGTCCATCGAGCTGGCGGATTTGTTTAAATTATTCGTGTACCGCCCGACCGCATTGCGTCAAGACCATGTCAACGAAGCGGTCAGCACCATCATGCAGCCCTGCCTGGAATCGCTGGACATCACGCTGGCCGAGTTCCGACGGCATACTGCGGCGGCGGATAAAGCGTCGGACAAGGCCGTCTGAAAAAAGCGGAGAAGCCTGAAACAGCAAAGCGGCCGACAAGACAATCTTGTCGGCCGCTTTTTCAGACGGCAGCTTACAGCGCCAGCTTCTGCTTCACTTTTTCCCAAACGGCTTCCAGCGGAATGGCTTTCAGCAGGCGGGTTTTGTCGTCGGTATCGATGCTTTCCGGATCGGGCAGCGGGCCGAAATCGCCCGCCCACACCACTTCGGCCTGATCGGAATAAGGCCGCCATCGGCTGACCCAAGTGGGGCCGAACAGGGCGACTTGCGGCTTGTTTAATGCGGCGGCGATGTGCATGGGCACGGAATCGACGCCGATAAACAGCGATGCGCCGTCGATGGCGGCCGCCAGCTCGCGCAGATTGAGGCAGCCGGATAAAGTCCACACGTTGACGCCGGGGTGTATCTGCAGATTGGCGGTAATCTCCTGCAGCATGGCCTGCTCGGTTTCGTCGGGCGCGGCGGTGAACACAATGTTGCGGCCGTGGTTGAGCAGCAGTTGCGCCACCGCTGCGGTTTTATCGTCTTCCCAACATTTAAACATCCAGCGCGAGCCGGGGTGAATCAGCACATAAGGCTCGCCGCGCCAGCCCTGCGCCGCCAGCTTTTCCTGCAGGCTGCTGCGGATGTCGCCGCCGATGGCCATGGACACTTCGGCTTTCACTTCGTCGGGCTGCATCAGCGGCGGCAAAACGTGCAGATGACGCTCGACTACATGATGCGACCAATCCAAATCGGGGTTGATAAAATCATGGCAGAAGCGCCACAGCGCATTGTCGCGCTTGCGGTAGGCCAGGCTGGCGCTGCAGCGGGCGCAGAATTTGGCGATAAACGCCGCCCGCCATTGGTCGGAAAGGTTGAACGCCCAGTCGTAGCCGCGCGCCTTCAACGCGCGGAACAGGGCGCGCTCATGGGCAAACTGGGCTTTTTTGCCCTGCTTTTTCCATTGGCGGTCGACGGTAAAAATTTGGGCGATGTGCGGATTGTCGCGGATAATGTCGGCGGTTTCCTGATAGACCAGCATATCGACTTCGCAGTCGGGAAAGCGCTGCCGCAGGGCGTGCGCCACGGGCGTGGTCAGCAAAACATCGCCGTGGTGGCGCAATTTGATGATTAAAATTCGTTTCGGTGCGGCTAAAGACATATCGGTCGGGCTTTCAGGCAAGTATTCAGACGGCCTTGAGGCAGGCGTTCCCCATAATTGTAAAACGGATAGGCATTTTAGGGAATTGCCTTTATATTAGCGCTTTGCCGCCGCAGCCCGCAAAAGGCGGCAGTCAGGGCGGCGGCAAAAGCCGTCTGAAAACGGGCGGTATGCGATTTGACGGAGGATGCGATGACACAGAAAACGATTTATCTGGCCGGCGGCTGCTTTTGGGGCGTGGAAGCCTATTTCCGGCGCATAGGCGGCGTGGTTTCCGCCGTATCCGGCTATGCCAACGGGCGCACCGAAAACCCGTCTTATGAAGACGTATGCCGGCGCAACAGCGGCCATGCGGAAACGGTGGCCGTCACCTTCGACAGCGGCATCATCAGCCTGGCCGACATCCTGCGGCACTTTTTCCGCTTAATCGACCCGACCTCGCTCAACCGCCAGGGCAACGATGTGGGCGAGCAATACCGCAGCGGCATCTACTACACCGATGCCGCCGACGAGCAAACGATTCGCGCGGCCTTGGCCGAGGTGCAGGTGCAGCACGCGCAGCCCGTGGTGGTGGAAAACCTGCCGCTGCGGCATTTTTACTCCGCCGAAGACTATCATCAGGACTATCTCGGCAAAAACCCGGGCGGCTACTGCCACATCGATTTGCGGCTGGCGGCCAAGCCTTTAAACGCGCAGGGTGCGGAGCGGGTGTTTGCCAGGCCGTCTGAAAACGAAATCCGCGTCCGCCTGACGGACGAGCAATATTATGTGACCCAGCAAAGCGGCACGGAGCGGCCGTTTTCGCACGCATACGACCATTTGTTCCAAGCGGGGATTTATGTGGACATCGTCAGCGGCGAACCCTTGTTCAGCTCGGCCGACAAATTCGATTCGGGCTGTGGTTGGCCGAGTTTCTCGCGGCCGATTGCCTATGACTACATCACCGCCCGCGAAGACGGCAGCCACGGTATGC
Source organism: Bergeriella denitrificans NBRC 102155 (assembly GCF_001592185.1). Lineage (GTDB taxonomy): Bacteria > Pseudomonadota > Gammaproteobacteria > Burkholderiales > Neisseriaceae > Neisseria > Neisseria denitrificans. The sequence continues at coordinate 244 of NZ_BCWL01000103.1, read as the reverse complement.
AGCGTATCGAAGTCCGCAGCGCCGCCGCCGATTCCCATCTCGGCCATGTGTTTCCCGACGGGCCGCAAAGCAGGGGCGGCTTGCGCTTTTGCATCAACGGCGCGAGCCTGCGCTTTATTCCGTTGGAAAAAATGGACGAAGAGGGCTACGGCGCTTGGAAATACGCAGTAGAGGCCGTCTGAAAAACGCCTGTATGCAGGCAAGCGGCATCAATGCACGATGCGCGGCGTTATGAAATTTATTT
>NZ_BCWL01000102.1 GCF_001592185.1 Bergeriella denitrificans NBRC 102155 | reverse complement strand
AAATTAAGTTCTCCGACTATATGAATGAGCGACGGGCACGGATGCCCGTCCTACTAAGGATAAAGCAGAGATAATAAAATTCCTAAAAAACCAAAATCCTTATTGCCGTCATTAGCTACGCAAGTCCGCTTCGCTCCCCCCGCGCAGGCGGGAATCCACTTCGGACATCAAGCAACATATTGTTTAAAAAAAGCTACCGTAATTCTTCAGTGGATTAGGAATTTAACAACAGTTTCACAATAAAACCTTTACCCACCATCACTTCCACACCCCACACCCGCAAAAAAGCCGTCTGAAAAACGACCATATCGTTTTTCAGACGGCTTTTCCCCATTCCAGCCCGCCGCTACACGCCCAAAGCCTGCCAGACTTTCAAAGCATCCGCCGTGGCTTTGACATCGTGCACGCGGAAAATGCGGGCGCCGCGTGCCGCTGCCGCCAGCGCCGCCGCCACGCTGCCGTGCACCCGCGCCGCCGCATCGGTTTCGCCGGTCAGCTCGCCGATCATGCGCTTGCGCGATACGCCGATCAGCAGCGGCAGCCCCGTTGCCGCTGCCAACTCGGGCAGATGGCGCATCAGGGCGGTGTTGTGTTGCAGGTTTTTACCGAAGCCGAAACCGGGGTCGAGCGTGATACGCGTTCGGGCAATCCCGGCTTCGATACACGCGGCGGCGCGGCTGTTCAGATAACGCGCCACTTCGCCGACCACGTCCTGATAATGCGGATTGTCCTGCATGGTTTCGGGCAGCCCCTGCATATGCATCAGGCAGATGCCCGTATCCGCCTGCTGCGCCAGCAAGTCCACCGCGCCCGCGTCGCTCAGCGCGGCCACGTCGTTGATGATGTCTGCGCCGCCCAAATCCAGCGCTTTGGCCATCACTTCCGTGCGGCGGGTGTCCAAACTCACCGGCACGCCCCACCCTGCTACTTCCGCCAATACGGGCTGCACGCGCGCCCATTCTTCTGCGAGGGAAACATAGGCCGCGCCCGGGCGGGTCGATTCGCCGCCGATGTCCAAAATATCCGCGCCGTCTTTCAAGAGCTGCTCGGCGTGGCGCAAGGCTGTTTGAACGGTGTGGGAATACGTGCCGCCGTCTGAAAACGAATCGGGCGTGAGATTGACGATACCCATAATCTGCGGGCGGTTTAAGTCGATTTGGAAACGGCCTGCCTGCCATATGCTCATGGTTTATTCCTTAGCGGTTATTATCCGTTCCATATTATAAAGGCAAAGGCCGTCTGAAAAAGCGGCTAAGCGGTTTTTCAGACGGCCTAGCCTTGAAAAACCCTATTCCGCCACCATGTATTTTTAGATATGGCACGCTATGCCGCATTTTATAAAGGGGTTCTATACGATGAAACAATATACGATTTACGAGCACGCCGCCGAGCAGCGCATCGAAGCGGTAAAAAACGGCTGGTCTTGGCCGGGATTTTTCTTCAGCATCTTTTGGGCGCTGTTCAAACGCCTGTGGCTGGTGGCGCTGGCCTTATTTCTGGTTGCATTTGCCGCTTCCTTTGTCGGCGCGGTGGCTGCGATTTTCTTTGCCGGCAGCACGCAGGAGGAAAATGCCGTGATTGACGCGGTAGGCAATGCCGCATCGCTGGCCATCGCCATCTACACCGGCATCAACGGCAACAGCCTGCGGGAGCGCAATCTGCTCAAACGCGGCTACCAACGCATCACCACCGTCGAAGCGTCTTCCCCGCAGCACGCCGTGGCGCGTTATGCTGCCGATAAAAACGCCTAATCAACCTGTTTCTCCGCCAAAAGCCGTCTGAAAAAGACGGCTTTTGGGCATTTTCAGACGGCCTTGTCCGCCCGATTGTGAAATGCCGCCAAGCAATAATTGTCAACAATCCTGCTTTATGCCACAATCTGCCTCATCCGGCTTCTAACAGCTTCTAAACAGGAAACATCATGTACCGACACGTCGAATTTTACGCAGGCGACCCGATTTTGAGTTTGGTCGAAGTTTACAACCGCGACACCCGCGCCGAAAAAGTCAATCTCGGCATCGGCATCTATTTTGACAGCGAAGGCAAAATGCCGGTATTGGAATCGGTCGGCCGCGTCGAGCATGATTTGGCCACATCGCCCCGCCCCTGCCCCTATCTGCCGATGGAAGGCTTGGCCGCCTACCGCAGCGCGGTGCAAAACCTGCTGTTCGGCGCATCGCACCCGGCCTTAACCGAAGGCCGCATCGCCACCATCCAAACCCTCGGCGGCTCCGGCGCATTGAAAGTGGGCGCGGATTTCCTGCACCGCTGGTTTCCCGAAGCCAAAGCCTATGTCAGCGACCCGACCTGGGACAACCACAAAGGCATTTTCGAAGGCGCAGGCTTTGAAGTCGGCACTTATCCGTATTACGATCCGGCCACCGTCGGCGTGAAATTCGATGAAATGACGGCGTTTTTCGACAGCCTGCCGGAAAACAGCGTGTTAATCCTGCATCCCTGCTGCCACAATCCGACCGGCGTGGATTTATCGCCCGAGCAATGGGATACGGTGTTGGAAATCATCCGCAAGCGCAAGCTGATTCCGTTTATGGACATCGCCTACCAAGGCTTCGGCGGCGACTTGGACAGCGACGCCTACGCCATCCGCAAAGCTGCCGAGATGGGCTTGCCGCTGTTTGTCAGCAACTCCTTCTCCAAAAACCTGTCGCTTTACGGCGAGCGCGTCGGCGGCCTGAGCGCGGTGTGCCCGAGCAAAGAAGAAGCGGATATCGTGTTCGGCCAGTTTAAATTCACCGTACGCCGCATTTATTCCAGCCCGGCCGCCCACGGCGCGTATGTGGCCGCCGAAGTGATGAATACGCCCGAACTGTTTGCCCTGTGGCAAAGCGAAGTCTATGCCATGCGCGACCGCATCCGCGCCATGCGTCAGGGTCTGTATGACGTATTGGCCGCAAAAGTGCCGGGCAGAAATTTCGACTATTTCATCAAACAACGCGGTATGTTCAGCTACACCGGCTTAACGGTCGAGCAGGTACACCGCCTGCGCGACGAATTCGCCGTTTATCTGCTCGACTCCGGCCGCATGTGCGTGGCGGGTCTGAACCCTGCCAACATCGAGTATGTAGCCAACGCTTTTGCCGAAGTGCTGAAATAGCCGTCTGAAAGAAGCGGGGTGCAGCGTTACCGCGCCCCGTTCTTTTTTATTCAACGATAATTTGAAGTAAATCAAAAAGCCGTCTGAAAAATTACGTTTTTCAGACGGCTTCTCTATAATGGCTGGCGCACCCAACAGGGATCGAACCTGTGACCTCCAGCTTCGGAAACTGACACTCTTCCAACTGAGCTATGGGTGCACGAAGCCGTAAGAGTAACGTATTTTCCGCATTTTGGCAAAGCCTATCTGGCCGTTGCGGCAAATCCGCACCGACCCCGCAGGCGCGGAAAACTTAATAATTTAACGTTTACAAGCTCTTAATCCCGCCCACCTGCTGCTCACTAAGTTTTTTTACAGAATTTCCGCCCCAGCGATTGGAAAGCGCTTGTAAATTCAGTATAATCCAGCAAAATATTGTTAATTGCGTTTAACATACCCATTATATATAAACCAAAGCACAACCTAACCTAACGGCGAGGCCTACCAAATGAAACAACTCAGTAACAGTAAAGCCCAAGGCTCTGCATTATTCACCCTGGTGAGCGGGGTCGTCATCTTGCTCGCAGTCGTTTTCTTCCTGATTAAGCTGGCCGGCAGCAGCTCGTTCAGCGACGTTGCCGAAACCACCGAATCCGCCACCCAAACCCGCATCCAGCCCTCCGGCCAACTGCTGTTGGGCGACGGCACCCCCGTAGGCGAGCGCACCGGCGAGCAGATTTTCAACAAAATCTGTATCCAATGTCACGCCGCCGACAGCATCGTACCGAACGCGCCGAAATTTGAAAACAAAGCCGACTGGGCGCCGCGTATCGCTCAAGGCTTCGACACCCTGTTCAACCACGCTCTGAACGGCTTTAACGCCATGCCGGCCAAAGGCGGCGCAGCCGATTTGACCGACCAAGAACTCAAACGCGTTGTGACTTACCTGGCCAACACCGCCGGTGCTTCTTTCCCCGATCCTGATGCCGGTGCCGCCGCTGCCGAGGGCGAAGCCGCTCCTGCAGCCGAAGGTGATGCTGCCGCGCCTGCCGCAGAAGCCGCCGCACCTGCTGCCGAGGCCGCTCCGAGCGCCGCAGCCGCCATCGACGGTAAAGCCGTATTCGACGCCAGCTGCATGGCCTGCCACGGCGCGAACTCCGCCATTCCGGGCATTCCGCGCGTGACCCACAAAGACGAGTGGAAAGACCGCATTAAGAAAGGCAAAGAAACCCTGCACAAACACGCCATCGAGGGCTTCAACTCCATGCCGGCCAAAGGCGGCAACATGAGCCTGAGCGATGACGAAGTTAAAGCAGCCGTAGATTACATGGCCAACCAATCCGGCGGCAAATTCTAAAAACCGCCTGAAAAAAGCGCACTGCCCCGCGGTGCGCTTTTGGTTTATCCGCCGCCTGCCTAAGGCGGCTCAGGCCGTCTGAAAAACGCCGCGCCGCATACCAACAGAGGATACGCTTATGTCACACCCACTCAACTTTGTGATGATTTCCCCCCATTTTCCCACCAATTTTGAAACCTTCGCCGTGCGCCTGCACGAGCGCGGCATCCGCACGCTGGGGATTGCCGATGCGCCTTATGAATCCCTGAGCGACACCCTGCGCAACGCGCTGACCGAATACTACCGCGTGGACAATATGGAAGATTACGACCAGGTTTACCGCGCCGTAGCCTTTTTCGCGCACAAATACGGCCGCATCGACCGCATCGAATCCCACAACGAATACTGGCTGGAGCTGGATGCCGCCCTGCGTACCGATTTCAACGTACCCGGCTACAAAAGCGCCGATATGCAGCCCATCAAAACCAAATCGCAGATGAAGGCGGTATTCCGCAGCATCGGCCTCAAAGTCGCCCGCGGCAGAGTGTTCAAAAACGATGAAGACGCACGCGAGCTGGCGGCCGAGCTGTCCTTCCCCGTCATCATCAAACCCGATTCCGGCGTCGGCGCGAGCGATACCTACAAAATCCGCTCGGCGGCAGACTTGGAAGCCTTTTTCGGCAGCCGCAATCCGCACACCGAATACATCATGGAAGAGTTTATCGACGGCGACATCATCACCTTCGACGGCCTGGCCGACAAAAACGGCAAAATCGTGTTCCACGCCGGCTTGGAATATTCCGAAGCCGTATTGGACACGGTCGAGCAGGACAACGATATGTTTTACTATGTGCCGCGCGACATTTCCCCCGATTTGGTCGCGCTGGGACAAAAATGCGTGGATGCCTTCAAAATCCGCGAACGCTTTTTCCACTTTGAATTTTTCCGCGTCAAAGGCAGCGGCGAGCTGATGCCGCTGGAAATCAACTGCCGTCCGCCCGGCGGCCTGACCATCGATATGTGGAACTACGCCAACGATTTCGACGTGTTCCGCGAATACGCCCATATCGTTCAAGACAACACCTTCCGCGCCGACATCACCCATCCGTGGAACGTGGTGTACATCGCCCGCAAAGCCAGCAAGCCTTACGCGCACACCACCGCCGAAGTCTGCGCCCGCTACCCCGACAACATCATCAGCGTGCAGCGCGTGCCCGGCGTATTCGCCAAAATCATGGGCGAAGAAGGCATTCTGGCGCGCACCGAAACCCTGGCGCACATGCACGAAATCGTGCACTTCGCCCAAGAAAAACGCGGATAAGGAGATGACCATGCATTTTGAAGCACGCAGCCATTGGAGCGGCGAACTCGGCCGCGAAATGCCGTTTAACGTGTACGGCCACGCAGGCAAGCCCGTGATTGTTTTCCCCTCCTCCGGCGGCAACCACCACGAATACGGCAACTTCGGCATGATTGAAGCCTGCGCGCCCTTTATCGAAAGCGGCCGTCTGACATTCTACACACCCGATTCCGCCGACAAAGACTCCTGGCTCGACACCCGCAAATCCGGCCATGATATGGCGCTGGCGCACAACGCCTACGACCGCTACATCATCAACGAGCTGGTGCCGCTGATTCGCAGCGAGTCCGCCCACAACGGCGCCCTGATGGCAACCGGCTGCAGCATGGGCGCATTCCACACCGTCAATTTCGCCCTGCGCCACCCCGACGTATTCGACACCGCCGTCGCCCTAAGCGGCGTGTACGATGCCCGCTTTTTCAGCGGCGAGTTTCACGGCGACCCCGAAGTCTATACCAACTCGCCCATCGATTTCCTGTGGGGGCAGCACGACGCCTGGTTTTTGGAACGCTACCGCCGCAACCACTTCATCACCGCCGTCGGTCAGGGCGCATGGGAAGAGCAGCACATCGCCGACACCCGCCGCCTGCAGGAAGCCTTTGCCGCCAAAGGCATAGACGCCTGGTTTGACTACTGGGGACACGACATGGCGCACGACTGGCCGCTGTGGCGCTTGCAAATGCCGTATTTCTTAGGCATATTGGCGGAACAAAACCTGATTTAAACCCGCCGCCTGCCCGCGTCAGGTGTCTGTTTTCAGACGGCCTGACGCGCAGAGCGCGGCCTTTTCCCACGCCGACTGACGCCCGCCCATAACGGGCGGCAACCGTCCACGGCAAGCACCAAGGAGCCGCCATGTCCCACATCCGCCCCTTTCTGCAACACAGCCCCGACATCCACCCCGATGCCTGGATAGACCGCAGCGCCGTCGTGATCGGGCAAGTCGAGCTGGCCGAAGCTGTATCCGTCTGGCCCGCAGCCGTTATCCGCGGCGACGTACACCGCATCCGCATCGGCGCGCGCAGCAACATCCAAGACGGCAGCGTCTTGCACGTCACCCATGCCAGCGCAAGCAAGCCCGAAGGCTCGCCGCTCGACATCGGCGAAGACGTTACTGTCGGCCACAAAGCCATCCTGCACGGCTGCACCATCGGCAACCGCGTGTTAATCGGCATGGGCAGCATCGTTTTGGACGACGCCGTGATTGAAGACGACGTCGTACTCGGCGCCGGCAGTCTCGTCCCCCCGCGCAAACGCCTGCAAAGCGGCTACCTCTACACCGGCGCCCCCGCCAAACCCGCCCGCCCCCTGAGCGCGGAAGAATTGGCGTTTTTAAAACAATCCGCCGCCAACTACGTCGGCTACGCGCAAACCTATCGGGCGCAGGAAGCAGGCACAGAAACGGAATAAACGCGATTCCGCCTGCCGATTGCCAAGCCGTCTGAAAAAAAGCCGTCTGAAAAATCAAATATTTGATTTTTCAGACGGCTTTTTTAGATTCAACAGGTGGCTGAATTTCAACGGATGCTGTATATATAGTCGGAGAAATTAAATTCTGATACAAGGCGGC
>NZ_BCWL01000101.1 GCF_001592185.1 Bergeriella denitrificans NBRC 102155 | reverse complement strand
CCTTGTCTCAATCTAAATTGAAACGACTATATTAATCAATCAAAGTTTAAAATCAGATACAAATAATTGTCAATTATATCAAAATAATAAAGGCCGTCTGAAAACCTGCCTGCGGTAAAGCGGCAGTTTTCAGACGGCCTTTTCTTTATCTGTTTAGATTACAAAACAGATTTCACGGTGTCCACCACATTTTCCACGGTAAAGCCGAAGAGTTTGAACAGCTCTTCCGCTGGAGCCGATTCGCCGAAGCAGTCGAGGCCGATGACTTTGCCGTTGCTGCCGACGTATTTGTACCAGCCGTCGGATACGCCTGCTTCTACGGCGACTTTCGGCAATTCAGACGGCAAGACGACGGCTTTGTAGGCAGCGTCTTGTTTGTCGAATACGTTGGTGGACGGCATGGATACGACGTTTACCGGCACGCCTTGTTCGGCCAATGCGGTTTGCGCGTTCAGAGCCAGTTCGACTTCGGAGCCGGTGGCGATGATGACGGCTTGTGCTTGACCTTTGGCCGCGCTGATGATATAGCCGCCGCGCTTAATGTCGGCCAGTTGCTGCTCGCTGCGCTCGATGTAAGGCAGGTTTTGGCGGCTGAAAATCAGGCTGGACGGGTGGTCGGCGGCTTTGGCGGCTTCCGCCCAGGCAACCAGCGATTCGGCGGTGTCGCACGGGCGCCATACGGCCATATTCGGAATCAGGCGCAGGGTGGCGGTTTGCTCGACGGGTTGGTGTGTCGGGCCGTCTTCGCCGAGGCCGATGGAGTCGTGGGTGAACACGAAGATCGGGTTGATTTTCATCAGCGAGGCCATGCGCAGGGCGTTGCGGGCGTATTCGCTGAACATCAGGAAGGTTGCGCCGAAAGGTTTGACGCCGCCGTGCAGTGCCATGCCGTTCATGACGGCGGCCATGCCGAATTCGCGCACGCCGTAGTGGACGTAGTTGCCGCCGTGTTCGCGGGTAAGGGATACGCTGTTTGACCAGTCGGTCAGGTTGGACGGCGTTAAATCTGCCGAGCCGCCGACAAATTCGGGCAACACTTCGGCCAGAATTTCGATGCTGTTTTGGCTGGCTTTGCGGGTGGCGATTTTCTCGGCTTTGGCGCACACTTCTTTCAAGGCCGTCTGAACGTGCTGTTCGAAGTTTTCCGGCAGTTCGCGGTTCATGCGGCGCACGAATTCGGCTGCTTCGGCCGGGAATTTGGCTTGGTATTGTGCGAACAATCCGTTCCACGCGGCTTCGAGTTTCTCGCCTTTTTCTTTGGCACTCCAAGCGTCGTAGATGTCTTGCGGCACTTCAAACGCGCCGTAGTTCCAGCCCAGATGTTTGCGGGTGGCTTCGATTTCTTCCGCACCCAAAGGTGCGCCGTGGGTTTTGTGGCTGCCTTCTTTAGTGGCAGCACCTTTGCCGATTAAGGTTTTGCAGCAGATGATGGAAGGTTTGCCGGTTTCGGCTTTGGCTGCTTCGACGGCGGCGGCGATGGCGGCGGTATCGTGGCCGTTGATGTTGGGGACAACATGCCAGCCGTAGCTTTCGAAGCGTTGCGGGATGTTTTCGGTAAACCAGCCATCTACTTTGCCGTCGATGGAGATGTTGTTGTCGTCATACAAAACAATCAGTTTGCCCAAGCCCAGCGTGCCCGCCAGCGAGCAGGCTTCGTGCGACACGCCTTCCATCAGGCAGCCGTCGCCCAGGAAAACGTAGGTATGATGGTCAACGATATTCAGGCCGTCTTTGTTGAATTCGGCGGCGAGGATTTTTTCGGCCAATGCCATGCCCACTGCATTGGCGATGCCTTGACCCAACGGGCCGGTGGTGGTTTCCACGCCGTCGGTGTAGCCGTATTCGGGGTGGCCGGGGGTTTTGCTGTGCAACTGGCGGAAGTTTTTCAAATCGTCAATCGAAACATTGTAGCCACTCAGGTGCAGCAGGCTGTACAAAATCATCGAAGCGTGGCCGTTGGACAAAACGAAACGGTCGCGGTTGTAGAATTTCGGATTGGCGGGGTTGTGGTTGAGAAACTGCGTCCACAATACTTCGGCCATTTCGGCCATGCCCATGGGCGCGCCCGGGTGGCCGGAATTGGCTTTTTGAACGGCGTCGGCGGAGAGGAAGCGGATGGCATTTGCCAGTTGAGACATGGTGAACCTTTCTTAGTCGGTAAAGGGCTGTGTTTTTCAGACGGCTTGATTATCGCTGTATTTGCAAAGCGATTCAAGGTATTCGGGCAAACTATATGACTCAAGTTTCCGGCAGCCGAAACTTTCGCCAAATCATAAAATAAAAAAGGCCGTCTGAAATCTGATACCGCCGGCTAAGCGGCAAGCGTGCAACCCTGCCCCGCGCGGCGGGTAATTTCACAATAAACGCCATAAAAATGATATGATATGCTTCTTAAGCGATAACGATAAGGCCGTCTGAAAATATACCGGCCATTGTTTTAAGGAACGCAACATGTCCACCGAAAAACCGGCACCAAACGATGCCCAACAGCCCCAATCCGCAGAAAATGCCTCTGCCGCTGCCAAACCCGCTGCGGCCAAATCAGCCAAAGCCAAAGGCAGCAGCGTGATTCAAATCCATCCCGCCGGCGAGCGTATTCATCCGAAAAAAGCCGAGGGGCGTTTTGCCAAGCTGAGGATTGCGGCGGTATTGGCCACGCAGTTTGTGTTTTACGTCATTCCGTGGTTCAACTGGAACAACCGCCAAGCGGTGTTGTTCGACATTCCCGAGCGCCATTTCTATATTTTCGGCCTCTCTCTGGGCATGGGCGATTTGATTTATATGGCGCTTTTGCTGATGATTTGCGCCTTCGGCCTGTTTTGGTGGACAACCATCGCGGGGCGGCTGTGGTGCGGCTACTCCTGCCCTCAAACGGTTTATACCGAAATCATGCTGTGGATAGACCATTTGGTCGAGGGCGACCGCAACAAGCGCCTGAAGTTGGAAAAATCACCGTGGAATTTCACAAAAATCCGCATCAAAGCCACCAAATACCTGCTGATTTTCCTGTTTGTCGCGTGGACGGGCATCACTTTTGCCGGCTGGTTCAACCCCATCCGCGAATTCGTACCCGCGCTGTTTAACGGCACGGCCGGCGGCGGTGCCATCTTCGCGGCGGCTTTTTACGGCTTTATGACCTTCCTGCTGGCACACGTGATGCGCGAAAAAGTGTGTCTGCACATGTGCCCTTACGCGCGTTTCCAAAGTGCGATGTTCGACCACGACACACTGATTATTTCCTACGATGCCGAGCGCGGCGAGCCGCGCGGCGCGCGTAAGAAAACCGCCGACAAGCAGTCCGAAAACCTCGGCGACTGCATCAACTGCACCATGTGCGTGCAGGTCTGCCCCGTCGGCATCGACATCCGCGACGGTCTGCAATACCAATGTATCGGCTGCGCGGCCTGTATCGACGCCTGCGATGAAATCATGGATAAAATGAATTATCCGCGCGGCCTGATCCGCTACACCACCGAGGGCGCGCTGAAACACGACTATGAAGAAAAAGACATCAAAAAACGCCTGCTGCGCCCGCGTGTGGCCGGCTACGGCGCGGTATTGGGCGTGGTCGTGATTGCTTTCTTAGTCGGCATTTCGCAGCGTGAGTCTCTGGAAGTGGATATCCTGAAAGACCGCGGCGTGATGGTGCGCGAAAACACCAAAGGCTGGCTGGAAAACTCATACAACCTGCGCGTGCTCAATTACAGCGAAAACGACCAAATCCTCACCGCCAAAGTCAGCGGCTTTGAGGAAATCGAGCTGACCGGCCTGCCCGAAGGCGGCCTGCGCATCCCCGCCCGCGAAACCGTTACCATTCCGGTGCAGGTATCGACCATTCCGGAATATGCTGACAAAGGCAGCCACCCCATCGAATTTGAATTTACCTACCGCGAAGCCACCGACGATGCCGGCAAACCGGGCGTATTGGTAGAAGAATCAACCTTTATCGGAGAATAATGTGTCTGAATCCAACAACACCAAACCCTGGTACAAACAGTTTTGGCCGTGGATGCTGATGGCCGGCCCGATTTTCGTGGTGCTGGCGAGCGTATCGATGTTTTTCGTGGCCAAAGCCAGCATGACCGACCTGGTCAGCGACGATTACTACAAAGACGGCAAACACATCGAAATCCAGCTTCACCGCGATGAAGAAGCCGTGAAACGCCATATCCGCGCCCAAGTCTTGGTCAGCCCCGACATGAATGCAGCCAAAGTGTTCGTCAGCGGCGACTTCGACTCCAAGCAGCCGCTCAATCTGCTGATGATGCATCCGGCCAAAAAAGCCGACGACCAAACCATCGCCCTGAAAGCCGTGTCGCCCGAGGGTAGCGTGCCTATGGAGTATGAAGCGGTGTTCAAACCGCTCGCCCATGCCAACCATTGGTATGTGCGCGTGGAAGACGGCGCAGGCGTGTGGCGCGTGGAAAACAAATGGATTGTCAGCCAGGGCAACGCCGTCAACCTGACACCTATGGACAAGCTGCTCGGCCATGCGGCTTCGCAAACCGAATAAACGCCGCAGCCGCGCTGGGTTCATTTTGAAAGCCGTCTGAAAAACCCGTTTTCAGACGGCCTTTAAACACCCCGCGCCGCCCCCATATCCCTTATCCGACTTTTTCCGCAAATTCCCGTTTTCCGCCATGCAGTCACCCCGTTTCAAACGCACCACCCTGCGCGACAAGCTGCCCGACCGCGAGCAGATTTTCGCTTCCCGCTGGACGCGCCCTTTCGCCCCCCTGTTCGACAAACCTTATTTTTGGACGCTCAACCGCCGACAGGCCGCGGTATCGGTGGCCGTCGGCATGTTTTGCGGCCTGATGCCAGGCCCGACCCAGATGCTTTCCGCACTGATTGTTGCCTACTTCTTACGCACCAATCTGCCCGTCGCCGCCTTTACCACCCTCTACACCAACCCCCTGACCTATATGCCGCTGTATTACGCCGCCTATAAAATCGGCTCGTGGCTGCTCGGCATCGAAGCCGCCGACAAGCTGGCCTTTCCCGATTGGTCAGACGCGCAGTTCTTCAGCGAACTCGGCGCCTGGCTGATGGGCGCGGGCAAACCCCTGCTGGTCGGCGTACCCGTATTGGGCGCAGTATTGGCCGCAGCAGGCTATTTCGCCGTATTGTTCGGCTGGCGGCTGCGCACCCGCCACCACTGGCGGCAGCGGAAAACCGCGCGTGAATAAGCCCCGCGGCCTGACCGCGCAGGAAACCGCAGCAGCCAAACAGATTTTTTCAGACGGCCTGGACTATGAAAAAATCCGCATCTACGCTGGCATTCCCGGCCTGCCCTCGCTCAATGTCGCCATCGCCCCACGCGGCCGCATTTATTTTCCCCGCCACAACTGCCCGCCCGACTTTATCGCCGCCGGCAGCAGCCATGCCATGTGGCTGATACACGAGCTGACCCACGTCTGGCAATACCGGCAAGGCTACCGCCCCTGGCTGGGCGGCCTGTGGCTGCTGTGTACGGGCGGCTATTTCCGCCGCAAAGCCTATGCCTGCCCGCCCTTGGCGCAGATAAGCAGCTTTGCCAGCCTGAATATGGAGCAGCAGGCCGAAGTGTTGGCGCATTATTACGCCGCCCGCTACCTGCCGCCCAATCCCCACACCTGCCGCCTGCCCGATTTGCAGGCGGTGTTGGCCGAATTCCTGCGCGATCCCAAGCAGCCCGGGCTGCTGCCGCACTATCTGCCCGCCTGCCGCCCGCGTCAGGCCGTCTGAAAACGCTTATCCGCGCGCGGCTTGGGGCGATTTATCGTATAATGGCCGCTTGGCAAGCCTTGTTTGTTTGATTTTTAAGTGAGTAACACTATGAGTAACGAGAAAACCTGGTCGGGTCGTTTCAACGAGCCGGTATCCGAGTTGGTGAAAAAATACACCGGCTCCATCGATTTTGACCAACGTCTGGCCAAATGGGACATCCAAGGCTCGCTGGCGCACGCGCAGATGCTGCAGCAGGCGGGCGTATTGAGCGAAGCCGACTTGGCCGCCATCCGCCAAGGCATGGCCGAAATCGCCGCCGACATCGAAGCCGGCCGCATCGAATGGTCACTGGATTTGGAAGACGTGCACATGAACATCGAGCGCCGTCTGACCGATAAAATCGGCGACGCGGGCAAGCGCCTGCACACCGGCCGCAGCCGCAACGACCAAGTGGCTACCGACATCCGCCTGTGGCTGCGCGACCAGATTACCGACATCCAAAGCCTGATTCAAAGCCTGCAGGCCGCCTTGGTGGATTTGGCTGAGCAAAACGCCGGCGTGGTGATGCCAGGCTTTACCCATCTGCAAGTGGCGCAGCCCGTATCCTTCGGCCACCATATGCTGGCCTATGTGGAAATGCTCGGCCGCGACTTCGAGCGCATGGCCGACTGCCGCAAGCGCGTCAACCGTATGCCTTTGGGCGCGGCGGCACTGGCGGGTACGACTTACCCGATTCAGCGCGAAACCACCGCCGAGCTGCTGGGCTTCGAACAAATCTGCCAAAACTCTTTAGACGCCGTGTCCGACCGCGACTTTGCGATTGAATTTACCGCCGCCGCCTCGCTGATTATGGTGCACCTGAGCCGCCTGAGCGAGGAGCTGATTATCTGGATGAGCCCGCGTTTCGGCTTTATCGACATCGCCGACCGCTTCTGCACCGGCTCTTCCATCATGCCGCAGAAAAAAAACCCCGATGTGCCCGAGCTGGTACGCGGCAAGTCCGGCCGTATCATCGGCCATCTGACCGGCCTGATTATGCTGATGAAATCCCAGCCGCTGGCCTACAATAAAGACAATCAGGAAGACAAAGAGCCGCTGTTCGACACCGTGGACACCCTGATTGATACTTTACGCATTTACGCTGACATGATGCGCGGCGTGACCGTCAAACCGGAAAACATGCGCGCCGCTGTGATGCAGGGCTTCGCTACCGCCACCGATTTGGCGGACTATCTGGTGAAAAAAGGCATGCCGTTCCGCGACAGCCACGAAGTCGTCGCCCAAGCCGTGCGCCATGCCGACGAGGCGGGTGTGGATTTGAGCGAGCTGCCGCTGGACGTATTGCAAGGCTTCTCAGACTTAGTGGCCGAAGACGTGTACAGCATCCTGACACCCGAAGGCAGCCTAAACGCCCGCAACCACCTCGGCGGCACCGCGCCCGAGCAAGTACTGCTGCAAGTCCGCCGCTGGCGCGAGCTGCTGGCCGGTTAAAACTCGGGGTATAACACAAGCCCGCCGCGCAAAAAGCCGTCTGAAAACGCCCGTTTTCAGACGGCTTTTTATGCCTAATCTCATCGTTAAATGTAAAAATCAAAAATATAGTCGAAACGTAAATTCTGATATAGTCGGAGAATAAATTCTGATACAAAGCGAGTCAGCGCCATAGCAG
>NZ_BCWL01000100.1 GCF_001592185.1 Bergeriella denitrificans NBRC 102155 | reverse complement strand
GGGCGAGCCAACGCCGTAGCAGGA
This sequence comes from Bergeriella denitrificans NBRC 102155, assembly GCF_001592185.1. Taxonomy (GTDB): domain Bacteria; phylum Pseudomonadota; class Gammaproteobacteria; order Burkholderiales; family Neisseriaceae; genus Neisseria; species Neisseria denitrificans. Next base: position 7,477 of record NZ_BCWL01000100.1, on the reverse strand, counting down.
TTTAAGTTCTACGACTATATAAACAAGCTGCCCGCCATCGTGTTTGGCAAATGAAAAAGCCGTCTGAAAATTTTCAGACGGCTTTTATCACTCAGGCAACGGCTTAGCAATGCACCAGCGTGCCTTCGTTTTCTCCCAAAATCACGTTTTTCAGCGCGCCGGCTTTGGCAATGCCGAATACGACGATGTTCAGCTTGCGTTCGCGGCACAGGGCGAAAGCGGTAGCGTCCATCACTTTAAGGTTTTTGTTCAGGGCTTCGTCGAAGGTGATAGTTTCGTAGCGGGTAGCGGCGGGGTCTTTTTTCGGGTCGGCCGTGTACACGCCGTCAACGTTGGTAGCTTTGAGCATCACGTCGCAGTTCATTTCCGCGCCGCGCAGGGCGGCGGCGGTATCGGTGGTGAAGAACGGGTTGCCGGTGCCGGCGGCGAAAATCACGACTTTGCCTTCTTCCAAATATTGAATGGCTTTGGGGCGGGCATAGGTTTCGGCGATTTGCTGCATGGACAGGGCGGACTGTACGCGGGCTTTGAGGCCGAGCGATTCGAAGGCGTCTTTGAGCGCCAGCGCGTTCATGACGGTGGCCATCATGCCCATGTAGTCGGCGGTAGCGCGGTCCATACTGCCGGCTTGTGCGGAGACGCCGCGGAAGATGTTGCCGCCGCCGACTACGACGCCGACTTGTACGCCCAAATCAACCACTTCTTTGACTTGGCTGACGATTTGCATGATGGTATCGCGGTTGATGCCGAAGGCGTCCTGACCCATCAGGGCTTCGCCGGAGAGTTTCAATAATACGCGTTTGTATTTGACTGCTTGTGTCATGGGATACCTTGCTTTCTTTGCGGTTGGGTTGTTTGAGGCCGTCTGAAATATAGTCAGACGGCGGGAGGCGGGCGATGCCCGCGCCCCGGGAAATCGGTTGTTTGGGAAACGGTGCTTTGTCCGGCAGTATCTTTTTCAGACGGCTTTTATCCGGCAGGCGGTATGGGGTTATTATATGGCTTATTCTCCGGCAGCCGAAATGCGCCTTGTGCGGTGCGTTTCCAAAAAAAGCACCCTGATTCATGGGCGAACCGGGGTGCTTTCTTCTGCATAGGCTGATTACACTTTGGCAGCGGCGGCTACTTCGGCTGCATAATCGACTACGGCTTTCTCGATGCCGTCGCCTACTTTGTAGCGTACGAATGATACGACTTCGGTGCCGTTTTCTTTCAGGAATTGGGCAACGGTTTGGTCGGGGTTCATCACGAATGCTTGGCCGTTCAGGGTGACTTCAGCCAGGAATTTTTTAATGCGGCCTTCTACCATTTTGGCGGCGATTTCGGCAGGTTTGCCGGATTCGATGGCTTGTTGGGTGTAGATGTGGCGCTCTTTTTCTACCAGCTCGGCATCGACTTGGTCTTCGGATACGCATTGCGGTTTGGCGGCTACGATGTGCATGCCGACTTTGCGGGCTACGTCTTCAGAGCCTTTGAACTCGACCAATACGCCTTCGGTCGCCAGCGCGCCGTGGATGTAGGCAACCAGGCTGTTGGCGGTTTCGATGATTTCGAAGCGGCGTACGGACATGTTTTCGCCCAGTTTGGCGATGATGGCTTTGCGCTCGGCTTCAACCAGTTCGCTCAATGCTTCAATGCTGGCCGGTTTTTTCTCGGCTGCGGTTTTGGCAACGAAGTTGGCAAATTCTACGAAGCCTGCGTCTTTGGCAACGAAGTCGGTTTCGCAGTTCACTTCGACCAATGCGCCGACATTGCCTTCAACGGCAAATGCCAATACGCCTTCGGCAGCTTGGCGGCCGGCCAGTTTGCTGGCTTTGTTGCCGGATTTGATGCGCAGGATTTCTTCGGCTTTTTCCATGTTGCCTTCTGCTTCAACCAGTGCTTTTTTGCACTCCATCATGCCCAGGCCGGTAGCGGCGCGCAGGTCGGCAACCATTTTTGCAGTAATTTCTGCCATGTTAAACTCCTTAATGTTTTGAAAAACAAGATATATCTTGTTTCGGAATCGGATATGCTTTAAAAAAGGGGCATAAAGCCCCTCTTTTCAGCCTGAATTATTCGGCAGCGGCTTGGGCAGCGGCTACGGTTTCTTGCAGGGCTTGGTTTTTGCCTTCCAATACGGCGTCGGCGATGCCGCGGCAGTACAGGCGGATGGCTTTTGCGGAGTCGTCGTTACCCGGGATAACGTATTTCACGCCGTCGGGGCTGTTGTTGGTATCGACAACGGCAATCACGGGGATACCCAGTTTTTCGGCTTCGACCAGCGTACCTTTTTGGTAACCGGTGTCAATCACGAAAATCGCGTCGGGCAGGCCTTTCATGTTTTTGATACCGCCCAGCGAACGCTCCAGTTTTTCCACTTCGCGTTGCATTTCCAGGATTTCTTTTTTACCGAAACCGCTTTCGGCAGCGTTTTCCAAAGCGGCTGATTTTTCTTCCAGACGTTTGATGGACTGCTTAACGGTTTTGTAGTTGGTCAGCATGCCGCCCAACCAGCGGTGATCAACGAAAGGCATACCGGCGCGGGTCGCTTCTTCGCGGATGATTTCACGCGCTTGGCGTTTGGTACCGACGAACAGTACGGTGCCTTTGTTGGCAACCAGACGACGAACGGCTTCTTGCGCTTCTTGGAACATCGGCAGGGTTTTTTCCAAGTTGACGATGTGGATTTTGTTGCGCGCACCGAAAATGTATTGTTCCATTTTCGGGTTCCAGAAACGGGTTTGGTGACCGAAGTGAACACCGGCTTCAATCATCTGACGCATAGTAATTTGAGACATTTTATTTCCTTGAAAGGGTTAGGGGCACACATTCAATCGCATAGAACTTGGCGGAAAAGCTCCGGCAAGCACCCTTCGGCGAAAGTGGGCGTAGTTTTAAAAAATATAAAAACGCTTTTCAAAGCAAAAAGCCGGAGAATTATATAGGATTGGCGGCTGCTTGGCAATGCGGCGCACGCTTTTTGCCGTCTGAAAACCGGCAGCCGGCAGCGGCGGGTTTTTCAGACGGCCTGACGCAGCCGTCTTCGGGCGGCGGACTCAATCCTGCTGCGTCCGCGCTCCGTCTGCCGCATCTTCCTCCGCTTTCAGCCGCTTGTTGCGGCGGCGTATGAGCACGACCCAGCAGACAAACACCGTCGGCAGCACCGCCCAAAACAGCAGATAAACCACCATCCGCGCAATACTCGGCTGGGCGACGGAAAACATGATCGCCACAAACAAATAGCCGATGACCACGATATGCCACATATCTAATCCCCCTGTGTGTGTTTTATAGCTGTTCAAATGCATAATCAGACTAGGCAACGAGCCGCAGATAGTACAAGTCGTACAGCAAGGCGAGTTAACGACGTATGATTTTGTAGTTGAATGGCTATATAATCCGCATATTGTACACGAGCAGAGAGGCCGTCTGAAAATGTCCGCCACAGAAAAAGCCGAGCTGCGCCGCCTGCTGCGCCGCGCCCGCAGCCAAATGGGCGCTGCCGAGCGGCAGACCGCCACCCGCACCGTCAACCGCCTGCTCAAGCGCCACATTAAAAAAGGACGCAAAATCGGCGTGTATTGGCCGATCGGCAAAGAAATCCGCTTGGACGATTTTGTTCAGACAGCCTTGCGGCGCGGCGCGAAGCTGTATCTGCCCTATATCGAACCGCGTGCAAAACGGCTGTGGTTCACCCCTTACGCCGCCGACGGTTCGCAGCAGGCAGAGCGCAAACGCGGCGCGTCCAAGCTGCACATCCCGCAGTTTGCCGGCCGGAAAATCCGCGTACACGGCTTGGATTTGCTGATTGTCCCCATCGTCGGCATTGACAGGCAGGGCTACCGGCTCGGACAGGCGGGCGGGTTTTACGACGTATCGCTCGCTGCGATGAAATACCGTTTGCCAACCAAAACGCTGGGCGTAGGTTTTGCCTGCCAGCTTGTCGACACCCTGCCGCGCGAGGCCCACGATATGCCGCTCGACGGATTTGTTTCGGAACACGGAGCATTGCGGTTTTGAAGCCTTATCCCGTTTGACCGCATATCATTGTAATATCGAGAATGGACGAAGCGGCAAAACGCAGCCGCGCTGTATCGTTCTGCGTGAAATAACGATAAAATTTGACGGCAAACGCAGTTGCGTCTCCTTAATGCCGTCTGAAAACCCGCACACACACCCGACCTGCGCGACACCGTCGTGTACGGTATGCTGCGCGAGGAATGGCTTGCCGCCAAAGCCGCGCTGCCGGCGCGTTTGCAGTGGCAATGCCTAAATCTGCCGCCAATCCCAAATAATCCCGTTTTCAGACGGCCTTTTACATACCGATACCATGTCTTTATCTTTCAATATCAGCATTATTTCGCCGCCATCTTATCCCCATGTGCGCGCATTCGACGAACTGGCCGAGCTGCTGCGCCATTCGCTGCTCGAACTCGGCTACCCCGCCGACATCACCGCCAACCATTTCGACCACAGCCGCACCAATATTTTGTTCGGCATCCATCTGTGGCCGTCTAAACATCTCGACCGCCTGCCCGCGTCCTCCATTATTATGAACACCGAGCAACTCGAAGCCTTGGCGCACGCCGACGAGGTGCGGCAAATCATGTACCGCAACACCCTGGCCGCCGCCCGCCGCTTTCCCGTATGGGATTACGACCGGCGCAATATCCGCGCCTTGGCCGCCGAGGGCATTCCCGCCGTCTTGTGGGAAATCGGCCACCACCCCGCGCTTGAGCGCATCCGCCCCGCCGAAACCGCCGACATCGATGTATTGTTTTACGGCAGCATCAACCCGCGCCGCGCCAATATTCTCAACGCCCTGAGCGCCGAAGGGCTGCGCGTGAAACATCTTTTCGGTCTCTACGGCGCCGAGCGCGATGCCTGGATTGCCCGCGCCAAAATGGTGCTGAACCTGCACGCCTACGACACCCATATTTTCGAAATCGTGCGCTGCTCCTACCTGATGAGCAACGGCATCTGCACCGTCAGCGAAGTCAACGACGACACCAGCATCGCGCCGCAATACCGTAACGGCATCGTTGCCGCGCCCTACGGCAAGCTGGTGGAAACCTGCATGGCGCTGGCGCACAACGCGCCGCTGCTCGAGCATTACCGCCGCGCCGCCTTCGATACCATCAGCCGCCTGCCTCAAGCCGCGTTCACCCGCAACGCACTTGCCCAAACCCCCAATCAGGCTTTTACGGCGGCAAGGCCGTCTGAAAACAGCACGGCAGGCGGCTAAGGGCTTGAATGCCGTTGCGTTTACCCGAAAGATTAAATTCAGGTAAACCTTTTTCAGACGGCCTTGATGCGCCTGTGCGGCATACCCATATCGCTTTTAGCCGTTGCTTGAATAAGCAGCAAAACGGCTGCCGCGCCCGCCGTGTTTTTTCCCGCCCCGTTTGTGATTTCACCCATAAGGACTATCCATGCAAAATTTCTCCTACGCCGCCACCCACCCCCACACCTGCAACAAAGCCCTGTATGTCGCCATGGCTTTGCTGTTCGGCACGTTCGGCGTACACAAATTCTGCGCCGGCCGCGTTTGGATGGGCATTCTCTACGCCCTGTTCAGCTGGACGGGTATTCCCACCGTTGTCGGCATCATCGAAGGCATTTTCGCCGCCTTCAAGCAAACCGACTCGCTGGGCGCGATTGCGGTTTGAGCGTTTTTGCCCCGGCGTTTTCCGCCAAAATACGTTTGTTTATAATTTAATAATTATTCCGATACCGCGCGAAAACCCTTGCAAACAAAGGCCGTCTGAATATTTCAGACGGCCTTTTCCAGTTTAATTTATGTTAAATCGAATACAAAATCTTTGCATTTCTGCCGAAAATCCACTAAATTCACAGCCTATATGTTTTAAAAAAATCCGCACCGCACTCTGACGGTGCAGTCACGCTTCAATCCAATAATCATAAAGGCAGAGGCTGCCTAATCTTTAAGGAGTAAAACCATGGCAAAAGCAACTGATGTCGTCTTGGTTGGCGGAGGAATGATGAGCGCCACATTGGGCGTTCTGCTGCGGGAACTCGAACCCTCTTGGGAAATCACCATCATCGAGCGCTTGAGCGATGTCGCGCTCGAATCGACCAGCCCGTGGAACAACGCAGGCACAGGCCATTCCGCCCTGTGCGAGCTGAACTACGCCCCGCTCGGCGCAGACGGCACAGTCAACCCCGAGCGCGCCTTGGGCATTGCCGAGCAGTTCCAAATCAGCCGTCAGTTTTGGGCCTCGCTTGTCAACGAAGGCAAGCTGGCCGACAATTCCTTTATCAACAGCGTGCCGCATATGTCGCTGGTGATGAATGCCGACCACTGCGCCTACCTGCAAAAACGCTTTGATGCCTTCAAACCGCAAAAGCTGTTTGAAAAAATGGAATTCTCCACCGACCGCAGCCAAATCGCCGAATGGGCGCCGCTGACCATGGCCGGCCGCGACGAAAACCAGCCCGTAGCCGCCAACTACTCCGCTGAAGGCACCGATATCGACTTCGGCAACCTGACCCGCCAAATGGTCAAATACCTGGTGGACAACGGCGTGCGCGTCGAATTCAACCGCCACGTCGAAAACATCACCCGCGAAGCCGACGGCGCTTGGACGCTGAAAACCACCAACACCCAAGACAACACCAGCCCGCTGACCTTCCGCAGCCGCTTTGTTTTCCTGGGCGCAGGCGGCGGCGCACTGACCCTGCTGCAGAAATCCAAAATCCCCGAAGGACGCGGCTACGGCGGCTTCCCCGTATCCGGCCTGTTTTTCCGCACCCAAAACGAAGCCATCGCCGAGCAGCACAACGCCAAAGTGTACGGCCAGGCATCCGTGGGCGCGCCGCCGATGTCCGTACCCCATCTCGATACCCGCCATGTGGACGGCAAACGCTACCTGATGTTCGGCCCCTACGCCGGCTTCAAACCCAACTTCCTCAAGCAAGGCTCGATGATGGATTTGCCCATGTCCATCCACCGCGGCAACCTCATGCCCATCCTGCGCGCCAGCTGGGACAATATGCCGCTGACCAAATACCTGCTGGGCGAATTGCGTAAAACCAAAGAAGAGCGTCTCAGCTCGCTGCTGGAATACTACCCGCAGGCCAACCCCGACGACTGGGAGCTGATTACCGCCGGCCAGCGCGTACAAGTCATCAAAAAAGACGACAAAAAAGGCGGCATCCTGCAATTCGGTACCGAAATCGTCACCCATGCCGACGGCTCGCTGGCCGCGCTCTTGGGCGCATCGCCCGGCGCATCCACCGCCGTGCCCCTGATGATTAAGCTGATGCACCAATGCTTCCCCGACCGCGCCGCATCATGGGAAGGCCGTCTGAAAGAATTGGTACCCGGCTACGGCGTGAAGCTCAACGACCATCCGGATTTGGCCGAAGAAATTCTCAGCCACACCGCCAAAGTCTTGGGCATCCACCACTAAACCCCGCAGCGTATCCCATCCGGATACGCTGTTTTTTATAGTCAAATAAAATAAGAATGAGA
>NZ_BCWL01000099.1 GCF_001592185.1 Bergeriella denitrificans NBRC 102155 | reverse complement strand
CTGTCTGCGGCTTGCCGCCTTGTATCAGAATTTAATTTCTCCGACTATAGCACACGGTTTTCTTCGCGCTGGCGGTAAAGCGCGCGTTGGTTGAGCGGGTATTGGCGGCGGTAATGCGCCATATCGTCGATGCGTTTGACGCGGACGTGTTGCGCCGGACGGTAGCCGCGCGGCAGGCGGTTGTAGCGGCTGTCGTAGTAGTAGCCGTCGCTGATGCTGTAAAACAGCGCAGCGGCTGTGCCGACGGTGGCAACGGTGGCGACTGTGTTGACGGCGGGGTCATCGGAGACAACGCAGCCGGAAAGGGCGGTGGCAGCCAGCAGCCCCACAGCGCCCATGCCGAATACGGATTTGATTTTTTGTGATGCAAACATGGTGCGGTCTCGCTTTTTTAGGGATTTAAAATGGCGATACTATGGCTGCAACAGGGCAGGGCTGTCAGCAGCGTTTGTGCAAAATAGGGTTGTTTTTGTGAAGCATGCATTAGTGTATGTAATTTTGTTTGAATGTGAATAAAGGCCGTCTGAAAATGTGGGTTTCATCTGTAGGACGGGCATCCCTGCCCGTCGCTCATTCGTAGAATGAGATAAATTTCTAGATTGAGCTATTCTCTTTACCTTGCGGCAAAGCGACGGATCCCGTGAACGGGATTTCCTTTGGTCACAAGATACCCGTCCTAAGGCGTTGAAATCTCTTGCTTCACAGGATTACCTACCATGGGCGCACGTTGCTAAAGGCCGTCTGAAAATCCACACGCGGATTTTCAGACGGCCTTGAGCGTATTGGGTGCAGATTGGTTCTCAACCGAAGCGTTTGGCAAACAGCCGGTAGAGCCAGCTTGCCGCGCCGACGATGGTAATCATGCGGGCGACGTGGAAGGCGGTGACGAGCGGTACGCCCAGTTGCAGCACTTTGGCGGTAATCGTCATTTCGGCCACACCGCCGGGGGCGAGGCTCAGGCCGAGGGTGGGCAGGGCGATGCCGGATATCGGGGCAAGCAGCAGTGCCAGCGCCCAGGTCAGCAGCAGGCCGAGGCAGACGTTGGCGGCGGTGGCGGCGAGCAGGCGCGGGGCGGCGCGGAAGAAGTCGGGGGCGAATTTAGTGCCCAGTGTCCAGCCGATCAGCAGTTGGCCGAGCGCGGACAGTTCCGGCGGTACGGCGGAGAGATGGATTTCGGCGGCGGTGAGTAAGACGGATGCCAGCAGGGGGCCGAAGGTCCAGGGGTTGGACCAGCCCAGCCGCAGAAACAGCCATCCGCCGCTGCCGCAGGCTGCGGCGAGCAGCAGCAGGCCGGCGGGGTGGATGCGGGTGTCGGCGGCGAGCAGACTGCCGTCCAGGCCGTGATAGCCTTGGTATTGGTAGAAAAACGGGACGATGGTGACGACGAGGAGGACGCGCAGGGAGTGGGCGGCGACGACTTTGTCCACCCGTGCGCCGTTTTGTGCGGCCATAACGGCCATTTCGCTGGCGCCGCCGACGGCGGAGGCAAACCAGGCGGTGGTGAAATCTTCGTCGGTCAGGCGGCGTACCAGCAGGGTGCCGAGTACGGTCAGCAGCAGGGCGAATGCCATGCCGGCCAGCAGCCACAGCCAGTGTTCGGCAATCAGCCCCAGCATTTTGGGGGTGAAGTAGAGGCCGAGCGACATGCCGATAACGGCCAGCCCTGCCTGACGGCCGCCGGGCAGGGTGCGGACGCGGATGCCGCAGATGCTGAGGGCGGAGCTGACCAGCAGCGGGCCGAGCAGCCAGGGAATGGGCAGGTTGAGGTGTTTGGCCAGCAGTGCGCCGCTGAATACGGCGGCGAAGCTGTACAGAAGGCGGAGGGTGTGTTTCATGTCGGGGCGGGTGCTTGCGGGTACGGTGTGGTTTTCAGACGGCCTGAGATTTTTTTACAAAAAAGCGTGAATATCCAGCGACGTCATTAGCTGCGCAAGTCCGCTACGCTCCCCCCCGCGCAGCTAATGACGTCGCTGAGTGTTTCTGCTTTTTTGCCGAAATCCCGGATGTGGAAACCGAAAACAGCCGCACGCGGCGGCTGTCGGGGGGTTAGGCGGTTTGTTTGCGGCGGCGCAGCCAGCGGAAGACCGGCAGCAGTACCATGATTCCGGCCAATACCCACAATACTTTGGTAATCGGGCCTTGGAACAGGATGCCCAAGTCGCCTTGGGAAATCGACAGGGCGCGGCGCAGGCTGGATTCCATCAGTTCGCCCAATACATAACCTAAAATCAGGGCGGAGAGCGGGAAATTCAGTTTGCGCAGGAAGTAGCCCAATACGCCCAGGCCGACCATTAGTATCAGGTCGAAGGTGGTGCTGTGGATGGCGTACACGCCGACAAAGCTGACGGCTGCGATGGCGGGTATCAGGATGTAGTTGGGGGTGTTCAGCATGCGTGCGAACAGGCCGACCAGCGGGATGTTGAGCAGCAGCAGGATGACGTTGCCGACAAACAGGGAGGCAATCAAGCCCCATACGATGTCGGGCTGCTCGCTGAAAAGCTGCGGGCCGGGGGTGATGTTGTAGAGCGTGAGTGCGCCCATCATCACGGCGGTGGTGCCGGAGCCGGGTACGCCCAGTGTGAGCATGGGGATGAACGAGCCGCAGGCTGAGGCGTTGTTGGCGGCTTCGGGTGCTGCGATGCCGCGCAGGTCGCCTTCGCCGAATTTGCCTTCGGGGCCGGCGATTTTTTTCTCGTTGGTGTAGGTCATGGCGCTGGCGATGGTGGCGCCTGCGCCGGGGAGTACGCCGACGACGAAGCCGACGATGCCGCTGCGCAGTATCGCGCCGAGGCTGAACATCAGTTCTTTCAGGTTGAATAAGGCGCGTTTGCCCTGTTCCAGTGCTTTTTGGCCTTTTTCGGTGTGCTCGAGCATGATCAGGATTTCGCTGATGCTGAAAAAGCCGATGACGATGGTGGTGAACTGGATGCCGTCTGAAAGGTTGACGGAATCAAAGGTGAAGCGGTACACGCCGGTCACGGCGTCCACGCCGACGGTGGCGAGACCCAGGCCGATGAGGGCGGCTACGGCGGTTTTGACGGGTTGGTCGCCGACCAGGCCGCTCAAACAGGTGATGGCGAATACCATCAATACGAAATATTCGGCGGGGCCGAAGGCGACTGCCCAGTTGGCCAGCAGCGGGGCGAATAAGACGACGCCGACGGTGGCGATGGTGCTGCCGGTAAAGGAGCTGAATGCCGACAGCGACAGTGCGATACCTGCTTTGCCCTGTTTGGCCAGCGGGTAGCCGTCGAGCGTGGACATGATTGCGGCGGCGTCGCCGGGCACGTTAATCAGAATGGCGGAAATGCGTCCGCCGTATTCGCAGCCCAGATAGACGGCGGCCAGGAGAATCAGCGCCGACTCGGGCGGCAGGCCGAGTGCGTAGGCAAAGGGCAGCAGAATGGCGACGCCGTTAATCGGCCCCAAGCCGGGCAGCATGCCGACGATGGTGCCTAAAAATGCGCCGAAGAGTGCCAACATCAGGTTTTGCGGCTGCAGGGCAACGCTGAAACCGCTCATCAGAAAATTCAAAGTATCCATGCGTATTCCTTATCCGAAAAAGCCCAAGGGTAGGGGGACGTCAAGCAGGCGGTCAAACAGCAGGTAAAGGCCGCCGCCCAATACGGCGCCGGTAAGCGCGCACGCCATATTGCCGCCGCCGAACAGGCGGCCGACGGCAAAGGCCATCAGCGCGGTGGCCAGCGGAAAGCCCAACAGTTCGAACAATACGCCGTAAAGCAGCAGAGCCAGCAGGCAGATACCCAGTTTTTTCAACAAAGAGGGCGTGTAGCCCAAATCAATCTGCTCCCGAAACGGGCGTACGGCCAGATACAGGCAGCAGACCGCCAGCAGCGACAGCACCAACATCGGATAAGGGCGCGGGCCGAGCGGGTCGTAAGTAATCGGCGCGGTATAGCCCCAGGCCAGATACAGCAGGAATAAAGCTGCGGCACACAACAGGCCGGAAAAACAGCGTTCTAGTTTCATGAAGGAAAATCTCCGGTAGCGGCGCAGACGGGCATACCGCCCGGCACCTGAAATTTTCAGACGGCCTGAACCGTCGGAAAGGCCGTCTGAAAAACGCTATATTTATGATTATTTATTCAACTCAAACTCTTGCGAGAGCTTGCGCATTTCATCGGTCGTTTTCGCCACATACTGCTGCAGCTCCTCGCCGGTCATCGCAAAAGGCAGCAGGTCGCGGTTGGCGCGGATTTCGGCAAACTTCGCATCCTGCAGCATCGTATCGAAGCGGCCTTTCCACCATTGGAACGCCTCATCGCTCACTTTCGGACCCATGTAATAGCCGCGGATAACCGGCCATTCCACATCAAAACCCTGCTCCTTAGCCGTCGGAATATCCTTCAGCTTGCCTTCCAAGCGGTTGGGGGCGAATACCGCCAGCACGCGGACCTTGCCCGACTCAATGTGCGGACCCATCTCGGCAATACCCGCGCTGACCACGCTGATGTGGTTGCCCAACACCGCCGTCACCGCCTCGCCGCCGCCCTCAAGCGCCACATAAGTCATGTCTTTCGGATTCACGCCCGCAGCTTTGGCCACCATCGCCGTTTGCAGCCAGTCTTGGCCGCCCACGCTGCCGCCCGCGCCGAAGCTGACGGATTTAGGATCTTTTTTCAGCGCATCGGCCAAGTCCTGCAGATTTTTCATCGGCGAATCCGCATTCACGGCCACCATGCCGTAATCCGTACCCACCGCCGCCAGCCAACGCACGTCTTTTTCCGTATATTGGCCGAACTTACCCTGCGCCAGATTCAGCAGCGAGCCGGTGGAGAAGGCAATAATCGCATCATTATTGGCCGGATCGTTGGCCACGATTTTGTTGTACGCCACCGCGCCCACGCCGCCCGGCATATAGGTCACGCGCATCGGCTTGGTCAGCAGGCCGGTATCTTTCAGGCCGCTTTGTGCCAGCTTACAGGTCAGGTCGAAGCCGCCGCCCGGTTTGGCCGGCGCGATACATTCGGGTTTTTTCGGCTCGCCGGCTTCGGTCGTGCCTTTGTCGCAGCCGCTCAAGGCCAAAATGCCGAGCAGCGCCGTGCCGAAAAGGGTGGTGGATTTGTGGAACATGCGTTTCTCCTGCGTGTTATTGTTGACAATGTTTGGGAAAGTTAAAAGAATGATTAACGACTGTCAAGACAAGATTATTCATTTTTTGATTGATAATATATTGATAATTCATCAAAGTAGGAAAACAACAATACGCAAGTTGTGATAGCTACAGGGTTTGGGTAGGGTGGTAAGCCCGAATAAAATGCCGGAAAAAATCCAATAATCCGCGCTGTAATAAAATCACAGTATCGGTATTTTGCTGCGGATGTTGTGTCCAATTTCAGACGGCCTGGGGGCTTTTCTACAAAGGTCTCAACCTGAAAGCATAAAACGCATAAAAAAGGCCGTCTGAAAAACAGACGATTGCGCCGTGATGCCGCAAACAGCTTATTTTCAGACGGCTTTTGACCAAAGCGATAAGCAGTAACACGCCGCTTGGATGCGCGATATACAAAGGCGCCGTCTGAAAAACGGTCTGATTAAAAATATTGAAAACTATAAATTTTTCAGCAGTTTGTCAAAATATCTGTTTGCGTAAAAATAAAGATTAAGCGGCAAGAAGGCAAAAACCGCCCGTGCTTTGGGGCGGAAACTTGTGTTATTGTTGGCAACATGACTTTGCTGAAGCGGCCGACAGGTCGTTTCAGTACACCTTTTTCGATAAGGCAGCACCTATGAATGTCCGAAATCTCCGTTATCTGCTGGTTTTGCCCGCTGCGGCTTTGGCAGCCAGCTTTGCCTACAGCCCGTCCTGGCTGCAGCTGTGTTACGGGCTGGCTCTGTTTCTGTTCGGTATGCAGTGTATCGAAGACGGGTTGCACAGCGTGGCGGGCGGGCGGCTGTCGCGCCTGATGGAACGCTCCACCACCACGCCGCTCAAAGGCGCGCTTTTCGGCATGGGCGCGACCTTTGTGCTGCAGTCGAGCACGCTGGTGTCGCTGCTGACCATTGCTTTTTTGAGTACCGGCATGATTGCGCTTTCGGGCGGCATTGCGATTATTTTGGGCACGAATTTGGGCGCAACCAGCGGCATTTGGCTGCTGGCCGCAGCGGGCAAAAGCGTCAGCCTCAGCCCCGTGGCCGTGCCGATGCTGGTGTTCGGCATTTTGATGAGCTTTTTCAACAGCAAAGTCAAAGCCTTCGGGCGCGTATTGGTCGGCATTGCGCTGATTTTTCTCGGGGTGGACGCGATTAAAGAGGGCTTTCAGGCGTTTGGCGCGGATATGGATTTCAGCAAAAGCCAGGTCGGCGGCTGGGCCGAGCCGCTGATTTTCTTTACCGTCGGCCTGTTGCTGACCGTGGTTTTGCAGTCTTCGCACGCCACGCTGATTTTAACGCTGGCAGCGCTGGCGGGCGGGCAGGTCAGTCTGATGCAGTCGTTTGCCATCGCCGTCGGCTCCAATGTCGGCAGTAGCGCCACCACCGCGTTGGTGGGTATGCTCGGCGGCGACCGCAACGGACGGCGGCTGGCGCTGGCGCATATGCTGTTTAACGTTATCACCGCCGCCCTGTCGCTCATCCTGTGGTGGCCGCTGACGCAGGCGGTATTGAAGCCGGGCGAATGGTGGGGGCTGAACCCGCTGATGCAGCTGGCCTTGTTTCACACCTTGTTTAACCTGTTGGGCGTGACCGTATTTTGGAAGCAGCAGGAGCGTTTGGCCGCGCTGCTTACACGCTGGATTCCCGACCGCCCCGCGCATACGGCGCAGAACGCAGCGGCAGACGGCAGCCGCTTCCTGACCGGCGGCGCGCTCAAGCCGCAGTATCTGAACGACAACCTGCTGCGCGCCCAAGATACCGCTCTGGCCGCCGTTGCACAGGAAACCCGCCATCTGGCCGGCGCGGGCATCGAAGCCGTGTGCCGCGCCCTGTATATTCCCCCGCAGGCTTTGTATGCCGAGGGCGATGGTGAAGGCCGGGATTTGCCGCCGCCGCAAGCGCCTTTGGCATTGGATGCCCACGAGCTGTATGAGCAATACGTCAAACCGCTTTACAGCGCCATTCTCGAATTCAGCGGCAAGATGGACACCGGCGACGAAGCGCAGCAGCAACAGCTGGCGCAAAGCTATGCCGCCGCGTGGCGGGTGGTGGAAATCGTGAAAGAAAGCAAGCAGCTGCAGAAAAATATGCAGCACTATCTGGCGCAGCCCGACAGCGCCGCCGCCAAAGACTACCTGCGCCTGCGCCGCCACGTTTTCAAAACCCTGCGCCTGTTTTTACAGATTGACGGCATGGAACAGGGCGACGCGCGCCGCGAAAAAACCGCGCAGCTCGCCACCCATACCGAAACCCTGGAAACCTTCCGCGGCCGCGTGATGGTGAAGCTGCGTAATCATGAGCTGAACGGCTGGCAGACTTCCTCGCTGCTGAACGACATCAACTACGCACGGCGCATCGGTCGTGGCGTATTGGAGATTTTGGAAACGGAATAAGCGCGACAATATAGTCGTTTCAATTTAGATTGAGATAAGGCAG